>NZ_JBFBJY010000024.1:0-97302 GCF_040702125.1 Kitasatospora sp. NPDC085895
TGATCCACCCCGAAGGGCTTCACCGTTCGACTTGCATGTGTTAAGCACGCCGCCAGCGTTCGTCCTGAGCCAGGATCAAACTCTCCGTGAATGATTACCCGGCAGTGCTTCATTAAAAGCGCCGGTGCACACTCGCGGTGAGCGGCACGGCAACCACCGGAATAGGGTGGCCCCGCGCACTGCGTCCTCGCTGTGTTATTTCAAAAGGAATCTCCAACCGATCGATCTCCCGACCGGCCGGGGATGTCAACATATCTGGCGTTGACTTTTGGCACGCTGTTGAGTTCTCAAGGAACGGACACTTCCTTCGGACCGCCTTCCAGCGGACCCTCCGGGCGTTTCGCTCTTCCGTGTTTCCAGCTTATCAGATCCGTTTGCCGCCGTTTAACCGGTGCTTTACGTTTCCGACTTGCGGAGTTAACCATCGCCGCGCGGCGACCCGTGCAACGTTAGCCGGTCTCGACCCGAGCGCCAAATCGGGACGCGCCGCGGTCACCCGTACGGAGCACCCCTCTGATGGGCGGCGTCTGCGGGCCGTCTGCGCGGGGCCATCGTCGGCACTCCCCCGCATGCCGTAGAGTGCGGCGCATCGACGCAGAGGACTAGACCACTTGAGTCGGCGCAGGCGCTTCACTGCTGTGCCGAAGGGCCGGTGGCGGACGGTTCCGTGCCGCTGGAGCAGGGGGTTTCCCCGCTCGGCGCACTCCGCCGTTACGTGCCGGTATGTCCGAAGTTGACATGATTTAGGCTTCAGCTGATGCCGATGCCGCTGCTCTGCGGCCGCATGCGCTGTACTCCGCACCTGGGAGGCTCCACCATGACCACTGTGACCTCGCCGCTCGCCGGGCGGGCCGTCGGGCTGGCCAACGTGCCGGACCCCGTGTTCTCCGGCGCGATGGTCGGGCCCGGAACCGCCATCGACCCGGTGCGCGAGCCCACCGAGGCGGTGGCACCGGTCGACGGGCTCGTGGTGTCCATGCACCCGCACGCCTTCGTCGTCGTCGACGCCGACGGCCACGGCGTGCTCACCCACCTCGGCATCGACACCGTCCAGCTCAACGGTGAGGGCTTCGAGCTGCTCGTCGGCAAGGGCGACGAGGTCAAGCGGGGCCAGCCGGTGATCCGCTGGAACCCGGCGGCCGTCGAGGCCGCCGGCAAGTCGCCGATCTCTCCGATCGTCGCGCTGGAGGCCTCCGCGGAGGCGCTCGCGGACGTGGCCGAGAGCGGTGAGATCACCCCCGGCGGCGAACTCTTCACCTGGAACTGACCCCCCGCGCTGGCCGGGTGAAAGGAATCCCTGAACGTGGAACCGATGCTTCGCGGTGTAGGAGTCAGTCACGGGGTCGCCATCGGCCCCGTGCGGCACATGGGAACCGCCGTGCTGGAACCCCCGGCGACGCAGATCCCCAGTGAGGACGCCCCGCGGGAGCAGGCGCGCGCCCAGGCCGCGGTGGACGCGGTCGCGGCCGACCTGATCGCGCGCGGCAACCTGGCCGGCGGCGAGGCGCAGGCCGTCCTCGAGGCGCAGGCGCTGATGGCGCAGGATCCGGAGCTGATGGCGGACGTCAGCCGGCGGATCGCGGTCGGCAGCAGTGCCGAGCGGGGCATCTACGACGCCTTCGCCGCGTACCGGGCGCTGCTCGCGGCGGCCGGCGACTACCTGGCCGGCCGGGTGGCCGACCTGGACGACGTGCGGAACCGGATCGTGGCGCGGCTGCTCGGCGTGCCGATGCCGGGCGTGCCGGACAGCGACGAGCCGTACGTGCTCTTCGCGCACGACCTCGCTCCGGCGGACACCGCGCTGCTGGACCCGACGCTGGTGCTCGGCTTCGTGACCGAGGAGGGCGGGCCGACCAGCCACAGCGCGATCCTGGCCCGGGCGCTGGGCGTGCCCGCCGTGGTGGCGCTGCCGGGCGCGACCGGGGTCGCCGAGGGTCTGGTCGTCGCGGTCGACGGCAGCAGCGGCGAGGTGCTGGTGAGCCCCTCGGTCGAGCGGCAGGAGGAGCTGCGCCGGCTGGCGGCGGAGCGGAAGGCCGCGCTGGCCGCGTCCTCCGGACCGGGCCGGACCTCGGACGGGCACCTGGTGCCGCTGCTGGCGAACATCGGCGGCCCGGCCGACCTGCCGGCGGCGCTGGAGGCCGAGGCGGAGGGCGTCGGCCTGTTCCGGACGGAGTTCCTCTTCCTCGACGACTCGGCGAAGGCACCGAGCGAGGAGAAGCAGTTCGAGGCGTACCGGAAGGTGCTGGAGGCCTTCCCGGAGCGCCGGGTGGTCGTGCGGGTGCTGGACGCCGGGGCCGACAAGCCGCTGGACTTCCTGACGCCGGCCGACGAGCCGAACCCCGCGCTGGGTGTCCGCGGTCTGCGGACGCTGCTGGACCACCCCGAGGTGATGGCGGCGCAGCTGCGTGCGCTCGCCCGGGCGGCTGAAGGGCTGCCGGTGCACCTGGAGGTCATGGCGCCGATGGTGGCGGACCGGCAGGACGCGAAGGCGTTCGCGGACGCCTGCCGGGAGGCGGGGCTGACCGCGAAGTTCGGTGCGATGGTGGAGATCCCGTCGGCGGCGCTGCGGGCGCGGTCGATCCTGCAGGAGGTCGAGTTCCTGTCGCTGGGGACGAACGACCTGGCGCAGTACACCTTCGCGGCGGACCGGCAGGTCGGCGCGGTGGCGCGGCTGCAGGACCCGTGGCAGCCGGCGCTGCTGGACCTGATCGCGCTGTCGGCCGAGGCCGCGCTTTCGACCGGGAAGAGCTGCGGCGTGTGCGGTGAGGCGGCGGCCGACCCTCTGCTCGCCTGTGTGCTCACCGGGCTCGGGGTGACGAGCCTGTCGATGGGTGCCTCGTCGATCCCGTACGTGCGGACGGCGTTGGCCAAGGTCACGCTGGCGCAGTGCCGGCGTGCCGCGGCGGCGGCGCGGGCTGCGGACACCGCGGCCGACGCGCGTGCCGCGGCGCACCAGGTGCTGACCGGCGAGTAGACGCCCCGGAGCAGGGCCGGGGCTCGCAGGGGCGCTTCCACCGTGGGGGTTGGAAGCGCCCCTGCTCGGCTGTCCGGGTCCGCCCGGCGGCCGTCGGCGGGTGGGGCTCAGCCGCGGCGCTCGGCGCCCAGGCGCTCGAAGAACCGGAGGTGGTCGATGTTGTCGACCGAGCCCGGGTTGACCGCCTTCTCCAGCGGGGTGCCGGAGAGCAGCCGCTTCACGGGGACCTCGATGCGCTTGCCGGTGAGGGTGTGCGGGAGGCCGTTGACGGCGATGATCTCGTCCGGAACGTGGCGGGGCGAGAGCTGGGTGCGCAGTTCGGTGCGGACGCGGGCGCGCAGCGAGTCGTCGAGGTCCGCGCCGGGGGCGAGGACGACGAAGAGCGGCATCCAGTAGCCGCCGTCGGGCTCCTCGACGCCGATGACCAGGGACTCCGCGATCTCGGGGAGGCGTTCGACGACCTCGTAGATGTCGGAGGAGCCCATTCGGACGCCCTGGCGGTTGAGGGTGGAGTCGGAGCGGCCGTGGATGACGACGGTGCCGCGGGAGGTGACGGTGATCCAGTCGCCGTGCCGCCAGACGCCCGGGTACATGTCGAAGTAGCTGTCGCGGTAGCGGGTGCCGTCGGGGTCGTTCCAGAAGCCGATCGGCATGGAGGGCAGCGGCCCGGTGACGACGAGCTCGCCGACCTGGTCGGTGAGGGGGTGGCCCTGGACGTCCCAGGAGGCGACGGCGGCGCCGAGGCAGGGGGCCTGGATCTCGCCGAGGTGGACGGGGAGGGTGGGGACGCCGCCGACGAAGCAGCTGCAGACGTCGGTGCCGCCGCTGACGGAGGCGAGCCAGACGTCCTTCTTGACCTCGTCGTAGATCCACTGGAAGCCGTCGGGCGGCAGCGGGGAGCCGGTGGTGCCGAGGCAGCGGACGGCGGAGAGGTCGAGGTCGCGGCCGGGGTGGAGGTCGGCCTTGCGGCTGGCGATCACGTAGGCGGCGGAGGTGCCGAGGACGGTGGCGCGGGTGCGGGCGGCGACGGACCAGAGGGCGCCGGTGTCGGGGTGGCCGGGGCTGCCGTCGTAGGTGACGATCGTGGACCCGACGAGGAGGCCGGCGACGAGGAAGTTCCACATCATCCAGCCGGTGGACGTGTACCAGAGGAAGCGGTCGTCCGGGCCGAGGTCGAGGTGGAGCGCGGCCTGCTTGAGGTGCTCGACGAGGATGCCGCCCTGGCTCTGCACGATGGCCTTGGGCAGACCGGTGGTGCCGGAGGAGTAGAGCACCCAGAGCGGGTGGTCGAAGGGGACGGGTTCGAAGACCGGCTCGTCGTCGCCGGCGACCAGCTCCGCCCAGTCGAGGGCGCCCTCGGGGGCGGGGGCGCCGAGCAGCGGGATGTGCACGACGGTGCGCAGCGTGGGGAGCTCGCGGCGGAGTTCGGCGACGACCTCGGTGCGGTCGTGGTCCTTGCCGCCGTAGTGGTAGCCGTCGATCGCGAAGAGGACGGTGGGCTCGATCTGCTGGAGGCGGTCGAGGACGCTGCGGGCGCCGAAGTCGGGGGCGCAGGAAGTCCAGACGGCGCCGACGGCGGCGGTGGCGAGCAGGGCGACGATCGCCTGCGGGACGTTGGGCAGGTAGGCACCGACCCGGTCGCCGGGGCGGACGCCGCGGGCGCGCAGCGCGGCGGCCAGCGAGCCGACCTGGCGGCGGAGCTCGGCCCAGGTGAGGGCGGCGGGCTGCTCGGTGGTCTCGTCGAGGTGGAGGATCGCGGGCTTGTCGGCCCGGTCGGCGTCCTCGGCGGCGCGCAGGGCGTGCTCGGCGTAGTTGAGGCGGGCGCCGGGGAACCAGCGGGCGCCGGGCATCGCCGGGTCGGCGAGGACGGCCTCGGGCGCGGTGGTGAAGCGGACGTCGAACCACTCGGTGACGGCCGTCCAGAAGCGCTCCAGGTCTTCGGTGGACCAGGCGTGCAGGGCGGCGTAGCGGGCGGCGGCCTGCTCGTCGTCGTCCGCGGGGGCGAGCGGGGCCGCCGGGGCGCCGTGGTGCTCGGCGGCCCAGGCCTGGAAGGCGACGATCTGCGCGGAGGCGGCGCGGGCCGGGTCGGGGCGCCAGAGCAGTCGGCCTTCGGGTGGGGTGCTCACGGTGGTGGTCTCCCGGGGTGGAGCGCCCCCGCCCGGGGGCCGGGGGCGGTGGGCGGGGCTGCTCGTGGCGGGCGCCGCCCGCGTGGTGGCTGACGAGCAGACCTTGCCATGTGATCGTCGGGTGCGCCAGGGGCCCCTGCCGGGGGCCGGGCGCGGCGCTGCGGCACCGCGCCGGTGGCGACCGCCGGTGGTCAGACCAGGTGGGCGTAGTCGCCGTTGAACCAGGCGTGGGCCACCCGGGTGTGGAAGGGGAAGGCCAGCCGGGACGGGGTGGGGAGGAACTGCCAGCCCTCGGTCTCGGAGGTGGGGACGGAGGGCGGGAGCTCGCCGAGCCGTCGGGCGGGCAGCATGCCGAACAGGCAGAGGAAGCCGCCGGCGGTGTCGGAGTCGGTGGCGACCAGGGTGACCCGGGCGTGGTCGGCCTCGATGCCGGTCTCTTCGCGGAGCTCGCGGACGCAGGCCTGCTGCCAGCTCTCGCCGTAGTCGATGTAGCCGCCGGGGAGGGCGAGCTCGCCGTAGCCCGGCTCGATGGTGCGGCGGATGACGACCAGGCCTTCGGCCTCGGGTGAGACGACGGGCAGGAGGGTGACGACCACGGGCAGCGGGTTGCGGTAGCTGATCTCGTTGCAGCCGGGGCACGTCCGGGGCCAGGCGGCGGTGCCGGGGCTGTAGGGGGTGCCGCACCAGTGGCAGTGCGAGCCGGGGCCGTAGGACTTCCGGTCGGCCTGGTCTGTGGTCATGGGGTGGATGGTACTGCGGTGGACGGCGGCTCGGCGGAGGTGTTTCTGACGGGACGTCGGGCCGTGGGACTCGAGGAGGACGGGGGTGCCGAGGCGGTCGGCGATCGCGTCGGACCAGTCCTGCGGGTCGGGGCCGGGGTCGGTGAGGGTGCCGGGGCGGGCGCGGAGGAGGGCCTCGGTGAGGCGGGCCTGGGCGTCGAGGTCGCCGGCCATGCCGGTGGTGACGGCGTGCAGGGGTGCGCCGTCCAGCTCGTAGCCGTCGCAGAGGCGCAGGTCGCGGTGGTGGGCGGGGGTGTCGAGGTGGGTGAGGGCGAGGGCGTCGGCACCGCCGGTGGCGGCGAGGGCGTAGCGGTGGCCGGGGGTGTCGAAGTGGCCGGTGCGGAAGGCGCCCTGCCAACGACCGGTGGTGTTGTGGGGTTCGGGGAGGTCGAGGGCCTTGTCCTCGGTGGGGAGCGGGCCGGGGCCGTGGCGGGTGGTGTAGGTGCGTACGACGCCGAGCCGGAGGGCGGTGGGGGCGCCGGACTCGGCGAGCAGGGTCTCGGCGTTGGCGAAGGTGGTGGTGGACCAGGTGGTGTGGGGGTGGAAGCCGTGGTGCTCGTCGAGCAGGACGCCCTGGGCGCCCTCGAAGATCACCGGGCCGGTGCGCAGCAGGTGGGCGAGGTGGTCGCCGTCGGTGAGGCGGACCCGGGCGGCGAAGGCGGTGAAGGCCTCGGCGCAGTCGGCGGGCGGCGGGGCGGGGAGCTCGGCGGGGTCGAGGCCGAGCCGGTCGGCGAGGCGGTCGCGGAGCAGGGTGAGGAGGGTGAGCAGCCGGGTGGGGCGGGTGCAGTCGCCGGCGGTCGGGGCGTCCTCGGGGTGGTCCAGGGCGTAGCTCGCGGTCTCGCCGATGCCGAGGCCGCAGGAGCCGTGGCGGTCGGGGCCGCGGCGCTGTTCGCGGATGCGGTTGGCGGCGGCGTGGTACGGGGTGGTGAGCAGGGCGCGGCGGTCGACGGTGAGCAGGGCGAACGGGTCGGGGACGCCGAGGGCGGCCAGGTGCCGGGCCTCGGCGGCGAGGGCGAGCGGGTCGACCAGCATGAACCGGGAGAGGTGGGTGGGGACGCCCGCGAGGGTGCCCGAGCCGAACTGGGCGAAGGTGTGGTGGCGGCCGTCGTCGGTGACGACGTTGTGCGCGGCCTGGGCGCCGCCGTTGTGGCGGACGACGGCGCGGGCCGGGTGGGGGCTGTCGGGGCCGAGCGGGCCGCGGCAGAGGTGGTCGACGATCGTGCCCTTGCCCGCGTCCCCGTAGCCGAGGTCGCAGACGATGACGTGTCCGTCGAATCGTGGGTCGGTCACGGCGGTGCCCGTTCTGTGCGGGGGACTGCGGCGGGTGGTGTCGCGGTGGATGGGCGCTGCGGTGGATGGATGCTGCGGTGGATGGTGGCGGGCAGCGCCCGACCCGCGCTGCGGCCGGCCGGGGTCGGGCAGACCGCAGCGCAGGTGGGGCGGGCGGTGCTCAGAGGCGGGTGGTGCCGGCTGTCGAGCGGTCGTCGGGGACGAGCAGGGAGGTGCCGGGGACGGCCGCCGCCCTGCTGTGGCGGGCGAGCGAGTCCAGGGCCTTGCCGACGCTGGCGACGGCGCCGGAGCCGATGTCGGCGAGGTCGTCGAGGCCCTCCTGGAGGTCGATGGCCTCCTCGCCGAGGCCGATGGTGAGGGCGATGGTCTCGCAGACGGCGTCGAGGTCGTCGAGCTCGATGACGTGCTGGCCGAGCAGCTTGCGCCAGGTGCCGAGGACCTCGGCGTTGCCTGCGTAGGCGGTGCCGGCCGGGAGGATGAAGTAGACGTGGTAGAGCTGCCGGAGCTCGGAGAGGATCGCGGTGACCGGGATGTCCTCGGGGATGTCCTCGCCGAGGACGGCCCGGACCTCGCGGGCCTTGACCTTGCCGTAGGGCAGTTCGTCGCCGATGAGGAAGAGGTAGCCCTTGCGGCCGCGGCGCTCGACGCAGTCGAGTGCGGTGTGGCGGGCCATGGCGTACATGGCGAGCTCGTAGGACTCGGTCATCTGCCCGCCGCCACCGCCCTCCAGCAGGATGTTGCCGAGGTTGTCGTCCATCCGGTTGTCGGACTCGAACTGGCCGAGCTGGAGCGGGACGCGGTCGCAGGTGGCGTCACCGACGGCGCCGAAGAGGATCTGCGGGTCCTCGGTGTACCCCTTGCGCAGCAGCAGGCCGAAGAGCTCGGGGAGCTTGGTCTGCAGGGTGCGCGGGACGGTCTGCATGGAGCCGGTGACGTCGAAGAGGACGGCGATCGCCAGCGAGGCGGGGTGCTCGTCGGAGTCCCTGCTCTCGCGGACGGTGAGGGCGTGCGGGTCGAGGCTGGGGTGGGCCTTCCAGCCGGAGCGGGCGCCGCGGGTGGTGGCGTCGCTGTAGGCGAAGGCGCTGGCGCCGGTGCCGGCGCGGTAGTGCGCGGCGGCGTCGTAGACGTCGGTGGACCAGGTGCCGCTGCCCATCGGGGCCTCCTCAGGCGGTGGGTGGCAGGTGGAACGGCCGGAAGGTGCGCGGGCCGTAGAGGGTGTGGAGCAGTTCGTCGAGCTCGGCGAGGAGCTTCCAGGCGTCGTGCGGTCGGCGGGGCTCGGCGGGCAGGGTGCAGCCGGCGACGAAGGCGCGGAGCTGCCGCGGTGCCCGGTCGCCCATGAGCAGCTGGATGCAGCGGGTGGCGAGGTGGATGTCGGTGGCCTCGGTGACAGCCTGTCGGGCGGGGACCTCCGGTGGGTAGAGCGCGCGGTGGCGCTCGACCAGAGCGGGCGCGGGGGCCGGCGCGCCGGTGCCGGCGTAGCACCAGTCGACGAGGACGAGGCCGTGGTCGGCGGGGTGGACGAGGACGTGCTCGGGGAGGACCGCGCCGTGCCGGACGCCGGCGCGGTGGGCGTAGCCGAGCGCGACGAGCAGGCGGCGCCAGATCCAGGCGGCGTCCCGCGGGTCGACGCCGTCGGGGTGGGCCTCGAGGACGTCGGTGAGCGGGCGCAGGCCCTCGCAGCGGACGAGGGCGTTGACCTGGCGCGGGGCGTCGGCCGGGTCGGCGGTGTCCTGGTGGCGGAAGGTCTCCAGCAGGGTGGGGGCGTAGGCGTGGAAGCGGCGGTCGCCGTGGCGGGCGAGCCGGGTGAGGGCGGTGGCCTCGCGTTCGAGGAGGTCGTTGTCGAGGGCGCTGCGGGGGATCTTGAGCAGCACCTCGGTGCCGGACCCGGTGGTGGCGGCGCGCAGGACGGCGATGTCGCCGGTCGCCGCGACCGGACCGAGCCGGTACGTGTGCCGACCGGTGCGCAGCTCGGCGGTGGTGTCGCCGGCGGGCCCCTGGTGCTGCTCCCAGAGCCGGCCGAGGGCGAGGAAGGCGGCGGTGGCTCGGGGGCGGTCGGCGGTGGGTGCGGTGTCGGGGTGGAGGAGGCGGGCGAGGCGGCGGTAGCGCCGGGCCGCCTCGGCCGGATCGTCGGGGAACAGCTCCGCCGGGCCGGTGGCGGCGAGGACGGCGGCGGCCGCGTCCGCGAAGGTGCGCGGTGCGGGGCCGGGCCCGGCGGGCGGACGGGCGGTGCGCGGGACCGTCATCGGATGTCGTCCTCGTGGGCGGGGCGCAGCAGCGGCGGGTGGAGGAGGCGGGCGTCGCCGGCGTGGTACGTGCGGGCGCGCGGGCCGCCGCGGGTGCCGCCGCGTTCAGTGGTGGTGCCGGTGGACTCGACGAAGCCGGGCACGGAGAGCACCTTGCGGTGGAAGTTGCCGGCGTGCAGCCGCTCGCCCCACACGGCCTCGTAGACGGCGCGCAGCTCGGGGATGGTGAAGTCGTGCCGGAGGAAGGCGGTGGCGAGCGGGCTGTACTCGATCTTGGCCCGGGCCCGGTCCAGGCCGTCCGCGAGGATCACGGCGTGGTCGAAGGCGAGCCGGGTGCCGGACCGGCCGCCGACGCCACCCCCGTGGGTGTCGGCGGCCGGCCCGGCGGTTCGGGAGGCGGTCAGGTCGAGTGCGGAGACCGGGTGCCAGGCGGCGGCCGCGGCGTCGGTGCCGGCCTGCGGATCGGGCAGGTCGGGGGCGAAGGCGAGGTAGGCGACGGAGACCACGTGCATGCGCGGGTCACGGTCGGGGGCACCGTAGCTGCCGAGCTGCTCCAGGTGGATGCGGCTCAGGGTGGCGGCGGCCTCCAGGGTGCCCTGCAGGCCGGTCTCCTCGGCGAGCTCGCGGACAGCGGCGCCGGGGAGGTCCTCCTCTCCTGCGCGGAGGAAGCCGCCGGGCAGCGCCCAGCAGCCCTGGTAGGGCGGCTCGCCGCGCTCGACCAGCAGGACGTGCAGCTCGTCGGCGCGCAGCGTCAGGGCGACCACGTCGACGGTGACGGCGACGGGGGTGTAGGCGCGCGGGTCGTAGGCCGCGAGCCAGGCGTGCTCGCCGCCGCCCGCGGTCTCGCCCGGGCCCCCGCTGTCGCTGTCGCCTGCCATGCCTGTGCCTGCCTTCGGTGGGAGCTGCGGTGCGCCCGTCGGACCGTCCGGCGGCCGAGCGACGCCCGGGGAGTCATTCTCCAAGTGAGAACAACGTAGCGCAGCGGGCCGACGGCCGCCAGCCGATTTCGATCACTCGTACGGGTGGTTCGCCCCGGCGGCCGCCCGTACGGCCGGATCGCGGGGCGATCCGCGCCCCGGGCCTCCGCGGCGGCCGCGGCCGCTCTACAGTTCAGGCATCCGCGCCGGCCCCGCAGCAGGAGTCGGCCCGCGCCGCAGGAGGTGTCCCGTGCCCGTCGCTCCCCCGCCCGCCGCGCCGGGCGCCCGTCCGGGTTTCGCCGCCGCCCTGGCGGCGGGCCCGCTGGTCCTGGACGGCGGACTGTCCAACCAGCTGGCCGACGCCGGGCACGACCTCTCGGACGCCCTCTGGTCGGCCCGGCTGCTGGCGGACGCGCCGGAGGCGGTCACGGCGGCGCACCTGGGGTACTTCCGGGCCGGGGCCCAGGTCGCGATCACCGCCAGCTACCAGGCCTCGTTCGAGGGGTTCGCACGCCGCGGGACGGGCCGGGCCGAGGCGGAACGGCTGCTCGCGCTGAGCGTGCGCCTGGCCCGGGAGGCCGCACGGCAGGCCGAGGCGGAGCGGGCAGCGGCCGGGCAGGCGCGGCGGGCGGAGGACGGGCAGGCGGCGCCGGCGCGGCCGGGCGCGGTCGCCGCCGGTCCGCTGTTCGTGGCGGCGTCGGTGGGCCCGTACGGCGCGGTGCTGGCCGACGGGTCGGAGTACCGCGGCCGGTACGGGCTGGGCGTGGCGGAGCTGGAGCGCTTCCACCGGCCGCGGCTGGAGGTGCTGGCGGCGGCGGGCCCGGACGTGCTGGCGCTGGAGACCGTCCCGGACATGGTCGAGGCGGAGGCGCTGCTGCGGGCGGTCGACGGGCTGGGGGTGCCGGTGTGGCTGTCGTTCAGCGCGGAGGGCGACCTGACCCGGGCGGGGCAGCCGCTGGAGGACGCGCTGGGGATGGCCGCGGGGGTGGACGCCGTGGTGGCGGTCGGGGTGAACTGCTGCAGCCCGGCCGACGCCGACCGGGCGGTGCCGGTGGCCGCGCGGGCGGCGGGCCTGCCGGTGGTGGTGTACCCCAACAGCGGCGAGGCGTGGGACGCCGCGGCCCGGGACTGGCGGGGCGACCCGACGTTCCGTCCGGAGCGGGTGACGGGCTGGCTGGCGGGCGGGGCGCGGCTGGTCGGCGGCTGCTGCCGGGTCGGCGAGCGGGAGATCGCGGGGCTCGCGCGCGCGGTGCGCGGGGCGGGGTGAGGTTCCGCACGCGGTGCGGAGTGATCGGAAAGGTGCGCGTCCGGCCGTCGGCCTGGCAGACTCGTGCCGTCAACACTTCGGTCGACAATGTCGACCGCCTGTCAGGGGAGGTAGCCAATGCCCGGCCCGATCCAGTCGCTCTCCCGGGCCGCCGCGATCATGCGCCTGCTGGCCGGCGGTGAGCGCCGGCTCGGGCTCTCCGAGGTCGCGACCGCGCTCGACCTGGCCAAGGGCACGGCCCACGGCATCCTGCGCACGCTACAGCAGGAGGGGTTCGTCGAGCAGGACCCGGAGAGCGGGAAGTACCAGCTCGGGGCGGAGCTGCTGCGGCTCGGCCAGAGCTACCTCGACGTGCACGAGCTGCGGGCGCGCGCCCTGGTGTGGGCGGACGACCTGGCCCGGGCCAGCGGCGAGACGGTCTACCTGGGCGTGCTGCACCAGCAGGGCGTGCTGATCGTGCACCACGTCTTCCGCCCGGACGACACCCGGCAGGTGCTGGAGGTCGGCTCGATGCAGCCGCTGCACTCCACCGCGCTGGGCAAGGTGCTGCTGGCCTACGACCCGGTCGCCCGCGGGCAACTGGGCGACGGGCCTTACGAGTCCTACACGCTGCGCACACTGACCGATCCAGCGGACGTGGACGCGGAGTGCGCTCTGATCCGCGAGCGGGGCTGGGCCGACTCGATCGAGGAGACCTGGGAGGGGGTGGCGTCGATCGGTGCACTGATCCAGGACCGGCGGCGCAACCCGGTCGGCGCGGTCTGCGTGAGCGGACCGGTGGAGACGGTGACGGAGGACGGCTTCGTGAAGCCGTCGCTGGTCGCCTCGGTGCGCAGCGCGGCCCGGGCGATCTCCCGGGACCTGGGTGCCGGACGGTTCTGAACCCCTTCCGGGGCCCGGGGTCACGGAGGACGTACGCGCGGGGCGCGGACGGGCGAGCAGCCCGTCCGCGCCCCTTTCGCATGTCCACGGGCCCGGGCGGCGCCCGGAGGGCCGCGGTTCGCCCGTTCCGCGGACGGCCCGGACCCGTTCGGCGCGTCCCTGCGCCCCCGTCCGTCACAGGTGCGTAACCCTGCCTTGACGTGGAGGGTGGCCGCGGTGGAAGCTTCCGCATGTCGGTCGACATTGTCGAACGGCGGCCGGGAAGATCCGCTCCCACTGCGCTCACCCGCACCGGATCGACCCGGCACACCTGCCCCCACCCGCACACGCACGTCCGGGCCATCAGGACAAGGGAGTCTCTGTGTCCGCTTTCTCCAACGGCGACATCTTCGTCGGCGAAACCCTCGGCACCGCCGCTCTGATACTCCTCGGCGGCGGCGTCTGCGCCGCGGTCACGCTCAAGAAGTCGAAGGCGATCAACGCCGGCTGGCTCGCCATCACCTTCGGCTGGGGATTCGCCGTCCTCATCGCCGCCTACATGTCGGCCCCCAAGTCCGGCGCCCACCTCAACCCGGCGGTCACCCTGGCCATCGCCGCCGACACCGGCGACTGGAGCAAGGTCCCGCTCTACATCGGCTCCCAGATGCTCGGCGCGTTCATCGGCGCCGTCCTGGTGTGGGTCACCTACCTCGGCCAGTTCCAGGCCAACGAGGAGCCCACCCTCGGCATCTTCTCGACCGGTCCCGAGATCCGGAACCCGATCCAGAACATGCTCACCGAGATCATCGGCACCTTCGTGCTCTGCCTCGCGATCCTCACCCAGGGCCTGAACAAGGGCCTCGGCCTCTCCGGCACCGGCATCCTGATCGTCGCGCTCACCGTGGTCGGCATCGGCCTGTCGCTCGGCGGCCCGACCGGCTACGCGATCAACCCGGCCCGCGACCTCGGCCCGCGCGTCGCCCACGCCCTGCTGCCGATCCCCGACAAGGGCAGCTCGGACTGGTCGTACGCGTGGATCCCGGTGGCCGGCCCGGCCATCGGCGGCCTGCTGGCCGGCGGTTTCTACCACATCGTCTTCTGAGCCCGACCGGGGTTTGCCCGGCACCCGCCCACGGGGACTGACCCCACGTCAGGCCCGCCCGTCCCTGCATCCCTCATCCAGATCGAGGACCCCATGACTTCTGGCACCACGCCCACCGGGAACTACATCGCCGCGATCGACCAGGGCACCACGTCCAGCCGCTGCATCATCTTCGGCGCCGACGGCCGGATCGTCGCCGTCGACCAGCAGGAGCACTCGCAGATCTTCCCGCAGCCGGGCTGGGTCGAGCACGACGCCGCCGAGATCTGGACCCGCGTCCAGTCGGTGATCCGCGGGGCCCTCGAGAAGGCCGGCCTCACCAAGGACGACATCCGCGCCATCGGCATCACCAACCAGCGCGAGACCACCGTGCTGTGGGACAAGAACACCGGTGAGCCCGTCCACAACGCGCTGGTCTGGCAGGACACCCGCACCGAGGCGCTCTGCCGCGAGCTCGGCCGCAACGTCGGCCAGGACCGCTACCGCCGCGAGACCGGCCTGCCGCTGGCCAGCTACTTCGCCGGCCCGAAGATCCGCTGGCTGCTGGACAACGTCGAGGGCCTGCGCGAGCGCGCCGAGGCCGGCGACATCCTCTTCGGCACCATGGACACCTGGGTCATCTGGAACCTGACCGGCGGCGTCGACGGCGGCAAGCACGTCACCGACGTGACCAACGCCAGCCGCACCATGCTGATGAACCTCCACACCCTGGAGTGGGACGAGAAGATCGCCGAGTCCATGGAGGTACCGATGACGGTCCTCCCGGAGATCCGCTCCTCCGCCGAGGTCTACGGCCACGCGATCGGCGACCTGGAGGGCGTGCCCGTCGCCTCCGCGCTCGGCGACCAGCAGGCCGCGCTGTTCGGCCAGACCTGCTTCGACGAGGGCGAGGCCAAGTCGACCTACGGCACCGGCACCTTCCTGCTGCTGAACACCGGCGAGAAGGTCGTCAACTCCTACCACGGCCTGCTGACCACGGTCGGCTACCGGATCGGCGACCAGAAGCCGGTCTACGCCCTGGAGGGCTCGATCGCCGTCACCGGCTCGCTGGTGCAGTGGCTCCGCGACCAGCTCGGCATCATCTCCACCGCGGCCGAGATCGAGACCCTCGCCTCCACCGTCGAGGACAACGGCGGCGCCTACTTCGTCCCGGCCTTCTCCGGCCTGTTCGCCCCGTACTGGCGCTCCGACGCCCGCGGTGTGATCGCCGGCCTGACCCGGTACGTGACCAAGGGCCACCTGGCCCGGGCCGTCCTGGAGGCCACCGCCTGGCAGACCCGCGAGGTCGTCGACGCCATGCAGAAGGACTCCGGCGTGGAGCTCACCGCCCTCAAGGTCGACGGCGGCATGACCTCCAACAACCTGCTGATGCAGAACATCGCGGACGTCCTGGACGCCCCGGTCGAGCGCCCCTACGTCGCCGAGACCACGGCGCTGGGCGCGGCCTACGCGGCGGGCCTCGCGGTCGGCTTCTGGAGCGACCTCGACACCCTGCGGGCCAACTGGCACCGCGCCGCCGAGTGGACCCCGCGGATGGACGAGGCCACCCGCGACCGCGAGTACAAGAAGTGGCTCAAGGCCGTGGAGCGCACCATGGGCTGGGTCGAGGAGGACGAGCAGAGCTGACGAACAGCCGGCCGGGGCAGCGCCGCCCCGGCCGGCCTTCGTGACGTTCCGGCCCGCCGCACCGGGCCGGCCCCGGTCTCCCCGCGGAGACCGCACCGCACACCCCGAGAGGAGACACGGCAGCCCGACCAGGCCGCCGTACACACACCATGGCAACCATTCCGACTCTGGGCGCCGGCTACACCACCGGCCGCACCGCCTCCCGCGCCGAGACCCGCGAGCTGCTCGGCAAGGCCACCTACGACCTGCTGGTGATCGGCGGCGGCATCCTCGGCACCGCAACCGCCTGGACGGCGGCGCAGGCCGGTCTGAAGGTCGCCATGGTCGACGCGGGCGACTTCGCCGGCGCCACCTCCAGCGCCTCCTCCAAGCTCGTCCACGGCGGTCTGCGCTACCTGCAGACCGGCGCGGTCAAGCTGGTCGCCGAGAACCACAAGGAGCGCCGCGCGCTCGCCACCGACGTCGCCCCGCACCTGGTCAACCCGCTGACCTTCTTCGTGCCGGTGTACAAGGGCGGCCCGCACAGCGCCCCGAAGCTCGGCGCCGGCGTCTTCCTCTACTCGGCGCTCTCCGCCTTCCGCGACGGCATGGGCCGGGTCTCCACCGCCGCGCACGCCGCCCAGCAGGTGCCGGCGCTGCGCACCGAGGGCCTGCGCTCGGTCGCGGTCTACGGCGACCACCAGATGAACGACTCCCGGGTCGCCGTGATGACCGTGCGCGCCGCCGTCGAGTCCGGCGCGGTCGTGCTCAACCACGCCGAGGTCACCGGCCTGCGCTTCACCGGCGGCCGGGTCTCCGGCGCGGAGCTGCGGGACCGCCTGGACGGCACCGAGTTCGGCGTCTCCGCCCGCCTGGTGCTCAACGCCACCGGCCCCTGGGTCGACCACCTGCGGAAGATGGAGGACGCGGGTGCCGCCCCGTCGATCCGCCTCTCCAAGGGCGCGCACGTCGTCGTCAAGCGCCGCACCCCGTGGCGCGCCGCGCTCACCATCCCGATCGACAAGTACCGCGTCTCCTTCGCGATCCCGTGGGAGGACCACGTCCTGCTCGGCACCACGGACGAGGAGTACACCGGCGACCCGCTGGACGTCCGCGCCACCGAGGCCGACATCGACCAGATCATGGACGAGGCCGGCCACGCCATCCGCGACGAGCACCTCGACCGCGACCTGATCACCTACGCCTTCGCCGGCCTGCGGGTGCTGCCCGGCGGCCCCGGCGACACCGCCGCCGCCAAGCGCGAGACCGTCGTCACCGAGGGCCGCGGCGGCATGCTGTCGGTCGCCGGCGGCAAGTGGACGACCTACCGGCACATCGGCCGCGCCGTGCTGGAGAAGCTCAAGCACGTGCCCGGCACCGGCCTGGCCGAGGACATGTCGCCCTTCCCGGCGACCGTGCCGCTGCCCGGCGTCGGCGCGCCGAACGCCGTCGCGCACCGTCTGCTGGTCGACCGCGAGCCCGGCTCCCGGATGGAGCCGCTGGTCGCCAAGCACCTGGCGAGCCACTACGGCACGCTCTCCTTCGAGATCGCCCACCTGATCGCGCAGGACCCGGAGCTCGGCCGGCCGATCCACGCCGACGGCCCGGACGTCTGGGCGCAGGTCGCGTACGCCGCCGACAACGAGTGGGCGTACACCGTGGACGACGTGCTGCGCCGCCGCACCACCATGACGGTGCGCGGCCTGGACACGCCGGAGGTCCGCCAGGAGGTCGAGGCCTTCCTCGCGAAGCGCGGAAAGAAGTAGGACGCAGCCTCGCGAAGCGCGGAAAGAAGTAGGCAGTACCGGTAAAAGCGTTCGCCCCCTTCGCCGCCCGGCGCCTAGCGTCGGTGCGGGGAAGGGGGCGATGTGCATGGTGCGCAGGACGCCGCGGGAGAAGAAGCGGCTGAGCTACCTGAAGGACCGTCGGAACGCCTACGGCGAGAACGACAAGAGCTCGCGCGCGAGCGTCCGGCGCCGCAAGCGGGCGGTGAACAGCGCCAACCGCCGGCTGCACCGGACGGTGCTGGCGACGCTCAGCGGCCGCCGGGTCGGTGACCGGGCGGCCGAGGTGGCGGAGCGGGCGGACGGTCGGCGGCCGAAGCGGTGGCGCAAGGTGCCGGACGCGCCGCTCGGGGAGCTGCTCGCGCGACGGGCCGCGGCCGCGGACGGCGACCGCGGCTGAGCCGACGGCCGGGGCCCGCACCCCACCGGGTCGAGGGTGGGAGTGCGGGCCCCGGGCGTCCGTGGGACGGGCCCTAGACGATCAGGCTGAGCGGCAGGATCAGGGCGATCGCGACGACCGAGATCACCGTCTCCATGACCGACCAGGACTTCACGGTCTGGCCGACGCTCATCCCGAAGTACTCCTTGACCAGCCAGAAGCCCGCGTCGTTGACGTGCGAGAAGAAGAGCGAGCCGGCGCCGATCGCGAGGACCAGCAGGGCGGAGTGGCTGCTCGACATGCCGGCGGCGAGCGGGGCGACGATGCCGGCCGCGGTGATCGTGGCGACCGTGGCCGAGCCAGTGGCCAGCCGGATCAGCACGGCGATCAGCCAGCCGAGCAGCAGGGCCGAGACGTGCCAGTCGGTGGCCCAGGCGCTGACGGCCCGGCCGACGCCGACGTCGATCAGGGTCTGCTTGAAGCCGCCGCCCGCGCCGACGATGAAGACGATGCCGGCGATCGGGCCGAGCGAGGCGGCGACGCTGTCGGAGACCTGGCCCTTGGTGAAGCCGGCCGCCCGGCCGAGGGTGACCATGGCGAGCAGCACGGCGGCGAGCAGGGCGATCAGCGGCGAGCCGATGAAGTCGAAGAACCGCTGGACGCCGGCCTTCGGGTCGTCGACGACGACGTCGACCAGGGCCTTGCCGAGCATCAGCACGACGGGCAGCAGGATGGTGGCGAGCACCGCGCCGAACCGCGGGACGTGCTCGGGGCGGACGGCCGCGGGCAGCGCCGTACGGGTGGCGGTCGCCGTGCCCGTGCCGGTGCCGGCCGGGGCGGTCCCGTGCGGGGTGCCGTCACCGTCGGCGGCGGGCCCGTCGGAAGCGGAACCGGTGCCGGTGCCGGGGGCGGCGGGCACGTCGAGCGGGCCCACCCAGCGCTCGGCGATCCGGGCGAACAGCGGGCCGGCGACGATCAGCGTGGGGACGGCGATCAGCAGGCCGAGGGCGAGGGTGACGCCGAGGTCGGCCTTGAGCGCGTCGACGGCGACCAGCGGGCCGGGGTGCGGGGGCACCAGGCCGTGCAGGACGGAGAGTCCGGCGAGGGCGGGAATGCCGATCCGCATCAGCGGGACCTTGCCCCGGCGGGCCACCAGCAGCACGATCGGGATCAGCAGGACGACGCCGACCTCGAAGAACAGCGGCAGGCCCAGGACGGCCGCGATCAGCGCCATCGCCCACGGCAGTCCGCGCTTGCCCGTCCGGGCGAGCACGGTGTCGGCGACGGTGTTGGCGCCGCCCGAGTCGGCGAGCAGCTTGCCGAGCATCGCGCCGAGGCCGATGAGCAGGCCGACGCCGGCGACGGTGCTGCCGAATCCGGTGGAGAAGCTGGTGAGCAGCTTGTCGAAGGGGGCCGCGGCGACGGCCGCGAGCAGGCCGGAGCCGAGGGTGAGGGCGAGGAAGGGGTGCAGCTTCAGCTTGGTGATCAGCAGCACGATGGTGCCGATGCTGAGCAGGACCGCGAGCAGCAGTCTGCCGTTGCTGTCGGTGTGCGGCAGGGCCGGTGCGGCGGCCGCGAGCAGGGAGGTGGGGGTCACGCGAGGTCTCCGTTGACATGGCCCAGCAGGGCTGCGGCCGACTCGACGAGGATGGCGGGGGTGGGGCCGACGTCCAGTACGGCACCGCGCTCGTCCGGCTGGAGGGGTTCGAGCAGGGCGTACTGGGAGTCGAGGAGGGAGGTCGGCATGAAGTGCCCGACGCGGTGGGCGAGCCGGTCCTGGACCAGCTCGTGACCACCGCTGAGGTGCAGGAAGAACGCGTCCGGGCAGTGCGCGCGCAGGGTGTCGCGGTACTGCCGCTTCAGCGCCGAGCAGGTGACGACCCCGCCGGTGCCGGCGGTGGCCCGGTCGCCGAGCCAGCGGCCGAGGGCGTGCAGCCACGGCTCGCGGTCCCGGTCGCCGAGCGGGACGCCGGCGCTCATCTTGGCGATGTTCTCCGGCGGGTGGAAGTCGTCGGCCTCGGCGCCCGGCAGGCCGAGCCGCTCGGCGAGCAGCCGGGCGACGGTGGTCTTGCCGACGCCTGACACGCCCATCACGACGACGACGGGCGGCTCGGTCTCGACGCTGAGAGCCATGGGGCGGTGCTCCTCTTCTGCCTGTTCCGCGCTCACCTTCGCGCAAAGGTATGACTTATTCAAGCGACCGCAACGCAATCGTCATACTTTTACTTCCCGATAGTCTGGTCCGATGGAGATCCAGGGCCTGCCCGGCCGACTGCTCGCCGACCTCGGCCCCGCCATCGCCGGCGGCGAGATCCCCGAGGGAGCCGTGCTGCGCGCCGAGGAGCTGGAGGGCCGGTTCCAGGTCTCCCGCACGGTGGTCCGCGAGGCCGTCCGCATCCTGGAGTCGATGCGCATGGTCGCCCCGAAGCGGCGGGTGGGGATCACCGTCCGCCCGAAGTCCGAGTGGGACGTCTTCGACCCGCTGGTGATCCGCTGGCGGCTGGCCGGCGCCGACCGGGCGGCCCAGCTGCGCTCGCTCGGCTCGCTGCGGGTGGCGGTGGAGCCGGCCGCGGCCGCACTGGCCGCGGTGCACGCCAGCGACGACGACCGCCGCGAGCTGAGCGCCCTGGCGGTGGAGCTGACCGTCACCGCGCGCGCCGCCGACCTGGAGACCTTCCTCGCGCACGACATCGCCTTCCACGCGATCGTGCTGCGCGCCTCCGGGAACGAGATGTTCGCGCACCTGAAGGACACCGTCGGCGCGGTGCTGACCGGCCGCACCGAGCACCACCTGATGCCGCACCAGCCCCGGCCCTACGCGGTGCAGTTGCACCGGGAGGTGGCCGAGGCGATCTGCGCCGGCGACGCGGCGCTCGCCGAACGGTCCATGCGCACGATCGTCGCGGGGGCGCTCGACGAGCTCAACGCGACCCTCGACTGACGGCCCGCCACGGGCGGAGCGTCGGATTCCGGGGTGAATCGGGGATTTCCGGGCATGGCGGGCCCGAGGTGGGGCAGGGTGGTGGATGCCGGGCGGGTGCGCCGGAGCACGCCCGCCGCGCTCGTCACGTCCGCTGCGCCGGGGAGGCCCGCCGATGTCCGCCGTTGACCGCCGTCCGCCGCACGAGGTGCGCTCCGCCGCCGTCCGTGCCCTGTTCAGCCTCTCGCTGACGCTGGTGGCACTGATCGTGGCGACCCTGGCCTCGTACGCGGGCAGCGGGCTGCTGGCCCCCGCGCTGCTGCTGATGGCCCTCGGCGTGTTCGGTACGGCGTGGAGCCTGCTGGAGATCCTGATCTCGCGCCAGATCGCGGCGCAGCGCCTGCGCGGCCCGAACTCCGCCTCGCCGCTGGCGGGCAGCCGGGAACCGCGGCGGCGCCCGGCGGATCGCCGGGCGCCGCTGGAGAGCAGCCGGGTCTGGCGCTGACGGCCGGTCAGCCGCGCGGGCCGACCGCGTAGCCGTACTGGCGGGGCCAGGTGCGCTCGGCGCCGAGCTCGCGGGCGGCGTGCAGCGGCCAGTACGGGTTGCGCAGCAGTTCGCGGCCGAGCATCACGGCGTCGGCGCGGCCGGCGGTGACGACCTCCTCGGCCTGGGCGGGCTCGACGATCAGACCGACCGCGCTGACCGGGACGCCGGCCTCGGTGCGGACCTGCTCGGCGAACGGCACCTGATAGCCGGGGCCCAGCGCGATGGCGGCGTTCTGGACGTTGCCACCGCTGGAGACGTCGACCAGGTCGATGCCGACGGCCTGCAGTTCCTTGGCGAGCAGCACCGTCTCCTCGGGCGTCCAGCCCGGCTCGCCGTCCAGCCAGTCGGTGGCGGAGACCCGGAAGAACACCGGCAGGTCCTCCGGCCAGACCGCGCGGACGGCGGCGGCGACCTCCAGGGCGAACCGGGCGCGGCCGGCGAAGGAGCCGCCGTAGCCGTCGGTGCGGTGGTTGGAGTGCGGCGAGAGGAACGAGTGGATCAGGTAGCCGTGGGCGCCGTGCACCTCGGCGACCCGGAAGCCGGCCTCCCGGGCGCGGACCGCGGCGGCGGCGAAGTCCCGCACCAGCTCGGCGATCTGCCCGGTGGTCAGCTCGTCCGGCACCGGGTAGGCCTCGCCGAAGGCGATCGGCGAGGCGCCGACCGGCTGCCAGCCGCCGTCCGCGGCGGCCAGCGGCTTGGAGCCGTCGTTCGGGCGGCCGGTGGCGGCCTTGCGGCCGGCGTGGGCGAGCTGGATCGCGGGCACCGCGCCGTGAGCGGTGATCAGCGCGGCGATCCGGGCCAGCGCCTCCTGCTGCCGGTCGTTCCACAGGCCGAGGTCGTAGGGCGAGATCCGGCCGTCGGGGCGGACGGCGGTGGCCTCGGTCATCACCAGGCCGGCGCCGCCCGCGGCGCGGGCGCCCAGGTGGGCGAGGTGGAAGTCGGTGGCGACGCCCTGCTCGGGGCCGTCCGGTGCCGCGGAGTACATGCACATCGGGGCGAGCCACACCCGGTTGGGCACGGTCAGCGAGCGGAGGGTGATCGGCTCGAACAGGACGCTCACGGAAGCTCCTTCGGCGGTGGCCCGGGCGGGCCGGGAGGCTGGGGCTGCTCAGTACGATAACTCTCGTACTACGACATCCGTCAAACTACGACGATCCTCGTACCATGAGGGGGTGACCGAGACCCACGAGGCCTGTGCGCCCTTCCCGGAGCCCGCCGTCGGCGAGATCCGCCTGGAGGCCGTGCTGCACGCGCTCGCCGACCCCGTCCGCCTGCGGATCGTCTCCTCGCTGGCGGGCTGCACCGACCAGGTCAACTGCCTGGCCTTCGACGTGCCGGTGGCCAAGTCCACGCTCACCCACCACTTCCGGGTGCTGCGGGAGGCCGGAGTGATCCGGCAGGTGCGGCGCGGCACGTCGAAGATGAACTCGCTGCGCAGCGAGGACCTGGCCGCGCGCTTCCCCGGACTGCTCGACAGCGTGGTGGCCGGGCACCGGGCGTCCTCCCGGTACCCGCTCTGACGTTCCGCCCGCGCGGACCGGGCCTCAGGCGGTCGGGACGCGGCCGCCGCCGCGGAGTTCGGCCAGCAGCACGCCCTGGTCGGCGATCATCTCGGTGAGGATCCTCCGCGCCGCGCGCAGCAGGTCGGCGACGTCCGGGGTGCTCAGCTCGTAGACCACGGTGTTGCCCTCGCGGGTCGCCGTGACGAGGTTGGTGCGGCGCAGCACGGCGAGCTGCCGGGAGAGGTTCGACGGTTCGATGTCCATCTCGGCGAGCAGTCCGTGGACCGGACGCGGACCGTCCTGGAGGAGTTCGAGGACACGGATGCGCGCCGGGTGACCGAGGGTCCGGAAGAACTCCGCCTTGGCCTGGTAGAGCGGGACCGGCATGCTCAGTCGTCCTCGTCTTCCTCTTCGTCCGGCGAGTGGGGCAGCTCGACGCCGTGTCGCGCGGCGATCCGCAGCAGACTCGCGATCCGCCCCCGGTAGGCCTGCACGCCGTCGTCGTCGCCCGCCTCCCTTGCGGCGGCGAGGTCGTCGCGGGCCTGCGTCAGCTGCGCCCCGAGCTCCTCGCGGAACAGGTCCGTCACGGCTGACCTCCGATGCCGGCAGCGGCGCCGGCCCACCGCCCGGGTCAGACCCGGGGGGTCCAGCATCCAAGACTGGGAAGACTTCTTCAAGTTTCCGACCGAGTACGGCGCCTCGCCCATCGGAGGGTGTATCGGCCCGGCCGCACCGGCCCCCGCGACCGGTGCGGCGCTCGGTGCAACGGCCGGTGCGGGGCCCGTGCGGCGGTCGGTGCGGCGAGTGCCCCGTCAGCCGCGGTAGCGGTTCGCGGCCCGGCCGCGGACGCCCGGCTCGCAGGCGAAGATCCCGCCGGCCAGCGGCTGCTCGGCGAGCTGGGCCGGGGTGAGGTTCTCGGTGGCGGTGGTGATGTAGAGGGTGTCCAGGTCGGGGCCGCCGAAGGCGCAGCTGGTGGTCACGGTGGCCGGTACGCGGACGACCGTGTCGAGGGTGCCGTCCGGCAGGTAGCGGCAGACCGTGCCGGCGAAGGCCACCGCGACCCACACCCCGCCCTCGGCGTCGACCGCGAGACCGTCCGGCACGCCGCCCTCGGTGGTGACGAACGGACGCGGGTCGAGCAGCCGGCCCTCGCGGTAGCGGTAGGCACGCACCTCGCGGGTCGGGCTGTCCGCGTAGTAGGCGGTCCCGCCGTCCGCCGACCAGTCGAGGCCGTTGGAGATGGTGACCGGGGCCAGCGCGGTGTGCACGGTGTGGTCGGCGTCCAGGCGGTGCAGGGTGCCGCGGCCCGGCTCGTGCGAGTAGGCCATGGTGCCGGCGAGCAGGCGGCCCTCCGGGTCGCAGACGGCGTCGTTCATCCGCAGCTCGCCGCCCTCGGAGTCGAGGTCGGCGATGCGGGTCGTCCGCTCGCCGTCGAACAGCTCGAAGCCGTCCGCGACGGCCAGGACGAGCCCGCCGGCCTCGCGCAGGGCCACCGCGCCGACCGGCAGGCCGGCCTCGAACAGGGTGCGCTCCCCGGTCGCCGGGTCCCAGCCGTGCACCCGGCCGGCCAGGATGTCGACCCAGCGGAGCATCCGGTGGCGGTCGTCCCAGAGCGGGCTCTCGTTGAGGTGGGCGCGGTCGCGGACGACCGGTTCGGCGTGCAGGGTGCGGGGCATGGGGGCTCCTGGTCGGGCGGATGGGGGACGGCCGGTGGGGGCGGCCCGGTCTCAGGAGAGAACGATGCGGTGATGCGTGGTCAGCCTGCGCTGCGCGTCCAGAATGTGGAAGGAAACCATCGGCGGGTGGTCGAATTCCAGCTCCTCGCCGCCCTCGAAGGGCAGCAGGGCGGTCGAGACCACGCCGGGCGCGACCGCCAGCGGCAGACCGGCGAAGCGGGTGGCCGCCGGGGTGTGCGCGTGGCCGCAGAGCACGGCGGCGACCTGTGGGTGGCAGCGCAGCACCGCCGCGAGGCGCTCCTCGTCGAGCAGCCGGATCGGGTCGACGACCGGCAGGTGGAGCTCCACCGGCGGGTGGTGGAAGGCGACCACGGCGGGGACGTCCCGGCGGGCCCGGCTGAGGGTGGTGTCCAGCCAGCCCAGGGTCTCCTCGTCGAACCGGCCCTCGTCGCGGCCGGGGACGCTGGAGTCGCACATCAGCACGGTGAGGCCCGGGAGTTCGTGCAGCCGGTTCACCGGTGCCGCGGACGGCTCCTCGCCGAGCAGCACCGCCCGGTACGCCGCGCGGACGTCGTGGTTGCCGGGGCAGGTCAGCACCGGCCAGCGGTCGGAGGCGAGCACCCGGGCGACCGTGGCGTACTCCTCGGCGAGGCCGTGGTCGGCGAGGTCGCCGGTGACCAGGACGGCGTCGATCGGGCCGGGCAGCGCCTCCAGATGGGCCATCACCCGCGCGGCCCTGGCCTCGGCGCGGGCACCGCCGTCCGGCCCGTCGGGGCCGGTGCGGACCTGGCCGAGGTGGATGTCGCTGAGGTGGGCGATCACCGGCATGCAGGGGCCTCCAGGAGTCGGCGGAACGGGAGTCTGCTCGCGGTCGGGCCGATCGGGGGGACGCGCCGCTCGCCAGGAGGACCGTCCGCGGGCACGGCGCCGACGCACTCCGGAGGCCCGATCGGTGCCCGGCGGCGCCGGGACGGACGGACCGCGACCGGGTGGCGGGAGGCCGCGCCGCAGCCGGGGCAGCGCGCACGGCGGACCGGGATCGGGACCGGGACCGTGGCGGTGGGCAGGGCCGTGCGGCCGTCCGACTGCGCCGGCTGGTGCGGTTCCACCTGACGGACCTCCCCTGATCACGCCGGACGGAAACCCGGGCCCGCCCCGTGCGGGGACGGGCGGTGGCACCGCCGGCCGGACGGGTGTCGGGTCGGCGGCCGGCGGGTCGGGATCGGCCGAGCGGGATCAGTCGACCGGGGCCTCGGTGGGGCGCTTGAACATCCGGGTGGCGGTGATCTCGCCGTGGACGGTCGGACCGTCCGGGTCCTGCGGGGCGGGCAGGCCGGGGCGCAGGTGCTCCTCGACCGAGATGTACTTCAGGCCGGCCCGCAGGTCGGCGTCGTTGCGCAGCCGGATCACCAGCGGGAACTCGGCGAGCGCGGTGGTGTCGAACAGGCCGGTGGTGTAGATCAGCTGGACGCCCAGCGCGTCGGCGACGGCCCGCTGCAGCTCCAGCAGGTAGGTGGCGTTGGCCCGGCCGATCGGGTTGTCGAGGAAGAGCGTGCCCGCGTGCCGCAGCTGGGACTGACCGCGGTCGTTGGCGCGCAGCGCGGCCATCGTGCAGTACAGCGCGATGGCGGCGGTGAGCAGCTGGCCGCCGGAGAAGACGTCCGACATCTGGCCGACGCCGACGCGTTCGGCGCGCAGCACCGCGTCGGGCTTGAGGATCTCGACGCTGACGCCCTTCGGGCCGATCGCCGCGGCGACACCGCGCAGCAGCAGTGACATGCCGTCGCGGCGCAGGTCGGAGTTCTTCTTCACGGCGGCGCGGGTGGCCTCGTCGATGACCTCGCCGAGGCGCTCGACCAGGACGGCGTGGTCCGGGTCCTCGAAGCGGATCCGCAGGAACTCCTGGCCGGACCACTCCCCCAGGCCCTCGGGCAGGCGGGAGAGCCGCTGGGCGGCGCGCAGCGTGGCGAGCGAGGACTCCACCAGGCCGCGCAGCCGGTCGACGATCGAGCCGCGGTTGCGCTCCAGCTGGGCGAGTTCGTCGGTGAGGACGCGCAGCCGGGGTGCGAAGGCGGCGGCCCAGGCGGCGGCGTGCTCGGGCAGGGCGGCGGTGGGCAGTTCGCGGATCTGCTGGCGGGCCGGGGTGCGGACGGCCTCGTAGCGGGCCGCGTTGGCGTGCCGGATGAGGGCGTCGGCGGCGTCGCGGACGGCGAGTTCGGCGCCGCTCAGCTCGGCGGCCGCCGTCCGCAGGGTGCGGCGGCTCTCGGTGGCGGCGGTGCGGGCCTCGGCGAGGCCGCCGAGGTACGGCTCGGCGTGCGGCTCGGCCTCGTCCGGGTTGTCGCGCAGGCCGTCGCGGAGCTGCACCGCGGTCTCGTCGAAGTTCGCCGCGGCGGCCTGCGCCGCCTCGAAGGTGCGCAGCAGGTCGGCGTGTTCGGTGCGGGCCGTCTCCAGCCGCTCGCGGCGCTCGGCGAGCCGGGTGGTGGCGGTGCGCAGCAGCGTCTGGGCGTGCTCCGGGTCGGCGGGGACGAGGTCCTCGGGGAGCTCGGTGTGGGCCTCGCCGTCGGCGGGGGCGGAGCGCTCGGCGTCGCCGCGGAGCCGGCCGAGCTGCTCGCTGGCGGTGGCGGAGCGGGCCTCGATGGTGGCGACCAGCTCCTCCGCGCGGGCGGCGGCGGCCTGCCGGGCGGGGCCGTCGGCGCCGTCCGGGCTGGCGAGGAGCTCCTCGGCGCGGGTGCGGACCTTGTTGGTGAGCCGGTCGAGTTCGGCCGCGGCGGCGGCCTCGTCGCCCTCGGCACGGGCCTGCTCGGCACGCAGGTCGGCGCCGACGCCGACCTTCTCGTAGACCTGGGAGGCCGCCCGGTAGGCCTCGCGGAGGGCGGGCAGCGAGGCGGGGGTGCCGGTGGGCCCGGGGGTGTCCTCGGCGACGGTGGAGAGTTCGGCGCGTTCGGCGCGCAGGGTGCGGGCGGTGCGGCGGGCGTCGTCGGCGGCACGCTGGGCGGCGCGGCGGTCCTCGTCGCAGGTGCGGGCGCGTTCGGCGCAGGCGGTCTGGCGGCGGTCGCACTCGGCGGCGTCCTCGGCGAGTTCGCGCTGCCGGCGCGTCCAGTTGGCGCGCTCACGGAGCCGGAAGGCGAGGCCGGCCAGCGCGTCGGCGCGGCGGCGGGCCCGCTGGGCGGCCTCGCGGCGCTCCTCGTGCGCGCCGGCCGCGGCGGCGTGGTCGGCCTCTGCCTCGGCGTGCTCGGTGCGGGCGGCGGCGAGCACGGCGGCGGCGGTCTCGGCCTGCTCGCCGGCCGCGCGGACGGCGTCGGCGAGCTCGCCGAGGGTGCCGGGCGGGCACTGGGCGTGCCAGGAGGCGAGCCGGGCGGCCAGCGCCCGGTCGTGGCCGAGCCGGGCGGCGAGTTCGCGGATGTGCTCCTCGCGGGCGGTGGCGCGGGCGCGCAGCTCGCGGCGCTCGTCGTCGGCGGCGTGCTCGTCGTGCATGGCCGGGTTCGGCGGCACCAGGAAGAACGGCGGCTCGTCCTCGATCGGCGCGATCAGGGCGGCGGCGGTGCCGACGGCGACGGTGGAGCGCGGCAGCAGGGCGGCGGCGTGCAGGGCCGCGCGGGCGCGTTCGAGCGAGGAGGGGTCGGTGACGACGACGCCGTCGACCAGCTCGGGGCGGGCGGCGAGGATGGCCTCGTGGTCGGCCGGGTCGACGGACTGGGCGAGGTAGCGCCAGCCCGGCAGGGCGGGGATGCCGTGCTCGCCGAGGTACTCGACGGTGGCGAGCACGTCGGGGCCGGGCGGCAGCAGGCCGCCGTCGCCGAGCGCGGCGAGGATCCGGGAGTCGTCGGCGGCGGCGGTGCGCAGGTCGAACAGGGTGCGCTCGGCGGTGGCGACGGCCCGGTCGAGCTGCTCGCGCAGGTCCTCCGCGTTGCGGTCCAGCACGGCGGGGGTGAGGAATCCCTCGTCCTCCGCGGCGCCCTCCTGGTACGGCGTCAGGGAGAGCAGTTCGGCGAGCCGGGGCTCGGCGGCGAGCAGCGCGGCGGTGCGCCGCTCGGCGGCCAGGGCGCGTTCGGCGGCGGCCCGGGCGTCGGTGGCGCGGGCGGCGGCGAGTTCGGCCCGGGCCTCGGCGGAGGAGGACTCGCGGAGCCGGGCGGCGGCCTGCTCGGCGGCGCCCCGGGCCTGCTCCAGTGCGGCCGTCGCGGCCTTCTCGGCGTCGGAGGCGTGCAGGGCCGCGCGGGCCGGGTCGCCCAGCGGGTCGGACGCGGATTCGGCGGCGTCGATCCAACCTGCCTCCACGGCGGCGGCGGTCTCCTGCTCGACCTCGGCGAGGCGCTGGCGCAGGTGCTCGGCCTCGCTGCGGGCCTTCTGCGCGGCAGTGGCCGCGGCGGTCGCCTCGGAGTGCGCGGTGGAACCGTCCTCCTGGAGCTCACCGGCGCGCAGTTCCTCCTGGTCGGCGCGGGCCTCGGCGGCGAGCGCCGCCGTCTCCAGGGCGCGGGCGAGGGCACCGGCGGCCTGGGCGCGGGCGGCGAGCGCCGGGGCGGCGTCCAGCTCGGCCTCGCGGATCGCCGCGGACACCCGGGCCGCCCGGTCGGCGGCGGCGCGGTGCCGCAGCACCGCCTCGGCGGCCTGCCAGGCGGAGTGCAGGGTGCGGGCCTCGGTCAGTTCGCGGCGCAGCGCGGCCGCTTCGCCGGTGGCCGCGGCCAGTGCCAGGGTGGCGTGCCGGTAGGTGAGTTCGGCGGTGATCAGGGAGTGCCGGGTGCGGTCGGACTCCGCGGCGGTGACGGCGCTCGCGGCGGCGGCGACCTCCACCGCGAGGTCCTGGGCGCGGTCCCGCTCGGCGGTGGCCCGGGACCCGAGGGCGTGGGCGAGGCGGCGGGTGCGGCGCTCGGCGGAGCGGTGCGTCTCGCGGACGCCCTCCCGGGCGGCGGTGGCGTCGACGATCCGCTGCAGCAGGTCCAGCGAGCCGGCGGTGAAGTCGCGTTCGGCGGTGAGCTCGGCGCGGCGGCCGAGCTTGGCGGCGAAGCCGTGGACGAGGTCGGCGAGGCCGTCGGTGTCCCGGGTGTCGGTGACGGCGCGCAGCAGCAGGTCGGTGAAGTCGGCGTCGTGCTTCACCGCGAACAGGCCGGCCGCCTCGCCCTCGTCTGCGTTCATCTCCCGCTGGTAGCGGAAGAGTTCGGGGTCGAGGCCGAGGTCGCCGAGGTGCTCGTTCCAGCGGTCGTGGATCTCCTCGAAGGTGAGGTCGAGGTACGGGTAGGCCTTGCCGGCCTCGGTCATGGCGTCCCGGAAGCCCTTCATGGTGCGGCGGCGGCCGCGGGCCTTCTGGTCGCCGGCCAGGCTGACCCGCTCGGCGACCGGCAGGGAGTCCAGGGTCAGCCCGGGGCCGGGCCGGAAGGAGTACCAGAGCTCGGCGAACTTCCGCGGGTCGGAGGAGACCTGGCGGCCGCGCCACTCGCTGACCTTGCCGACGACGATCAGCTCGCCGGTCACCGTGTGCTGCCACTCCAGGGCGACGTGGCCGCAGTCGTCCGCGAGCAGGAACTTGCGCAGCACGCCGGAGCTGGCGCCGCCCAGGGTGTTGCGGTGGCCGGGCAGCATCACCGAGAAGATCAGCTTCAGCAGGACGGACTTGCCGCCGCCGTTCTCCAGGAACAGCACGCCGGCCGGGGCCGGGCGGCGCCGCGGGCCCTCCGCCTCGCCGCCGAACAGGCCGATCTGCTGCGGGGCGGGCTCCGCCACCGGCTCGCCGACACCGCGCAGGTCGAGGACCGTGTCGGCGTACCGGGCGCCGGCCGGTCCGATCGAGTACAGGCGGACCCGGTTGAGCTCGTACATGGTGCTGCGGTTCTCCAGGGTGACGGGTGGAGGGGCGGGTGCAGGTCGGAGGCGGGTTCAGAGGGAGTGGAACGGCAGGCCGGCGTCGGCGACGAGTTCGTCGGAGTCGTCGGCGGGCATCAGCGTCGCCGTACCGTCCGTCACCGGCACGACGCCGAGGTCGGTGAGCTCCGCCATCGCGGCCGAACCTGCCAGGTCGCGGACCTGCAACTGGTAACGGGCCGTGGTGCGGAAGGTGCCGCCCGCGTCGTCCGAGGTCTTCTGCAGGAAGCCGGAGTCGACCAGGAACAGCACCGCCTTCGAAACGATGCCGGTGGTGGAACCCGCCAGGCGGCGGGCGTCCTTCGTCGCGCCGGTGGACGAACGGCGGGCCCACACCCGCCAGGCCGCCTCCAGGCCCGGGGCGTCGCTGGCCGGGTCGGTGACCGCGCCCTGCGCCTCGGCCCGCTCCTCCAGCCGGCGGCACGCCTGCCGGACGAAGGCGTCCACGCCGTTGACCGTCACCCGGCCCAGGTAGCCGTCGTCGGCGAGGTCCTCGGGACGGGGGAAGGCCAGCGCCGCCACCGCGAGGTGCGCGAGGCCGTGCAGGAAGCGGTCGGTCGACTCGGACGCCGCGCGCCGGGAGTAGTCGCCCATCCGCACCGCGAAGACCGAGTCCTCGTCGGCGGCGACGGCCATGCCGGCCCGCGGCGACACCTCCAGCACCACCAGGCCCATGCCGGTGGCGACGGCGTCGGCGAGCCGCGCGAACGGAGGGTCCTCGCGGTAGCGGCGGACCAGCTCGGCGTACTCGGCGTCCCGCGCCGGGAGCAGCTTGGCCTGCAGCCCGAACGAGACCAGCCGGGCGGCGTCGGCGACGTCGGCGGGGGTGAGGGGCGCCGCCGCCGGCTCCGCCTCGGGGGCCCACGCCGCATCGTGGTTGATCGTCACGGACGGGACTCCTTGCGGGAACGGGATACGGGCTGTCGAGGGGCGAGCGCCGGGGGCGCGGGGAACTGCGTCGTCCGACGGTGGCCGACGCCCGGATTGCGCGGTTCTCCCCCGGCCTGGCGGCCGGGAGGTGCCCCCACGCGCTCCTGGGGGTGTGCCGCTCGTGTCGGCCGCGGCATCAGCCGGCCTCCTTGCGGTCGGCGGCCATGCCGGCGGCGTCGAGGAGGGCGCTGCCGACGATGAGGTCGGCGCCGCCGAATTCCGGGTCGTCGAGGTGGGTGCCGTCGTCGACGGCGAAGAGCAGGCGCTCCTCGCCCTGGCGGTAGGCGGTGCCGACCGGCGGGCTGGCGGCGTGGACGGCGAGCAGGGCGACCAGGTAGGGCAGGTCCGGGTCCTGGCGGCGGGCGTCGGCGAGCAGGCCGGAGAGCCGTCGGGGCGCGTCCGCGGGCAGGTCGAGGAGGTCGAGTGCGGCTTCGAGCTGGGCCTCGCTGAAGCGGCTGTCGTCGGGGGTGGCGACGAGGTCCGGCTCCGGGAGCTCCGCGCCGAGGTGCTCGCGTTCGACGGGCGGGGTGAGCAGCAGGTCGACGAGGTCGGCGACCCGGACGGAGACGGGCGTCCGCAGGCCGGTGCCGCGGGCGAAGAAGGCGTCGGTGGGCCGGACGGCCTGTTCGACGGGCAGCTCCAGCAGCGGGGCGAGCAGGTGCCCGTACAGGTCGATGCCGCTGCGGGCGCCGGGGGCGGCGAAGGCCTGGCGGTCCTGTTCGGCGCGGAAGAGCGGCCCGGCCTCCAGCAGGCGGGTCTGCAGCTGGGTGTGGCGGCGGATGCAGTCCTTGACGATGTCGACGAGTTCGGCGGCGCGCCGCTTGTGCTCGGGGTCGATGCTCTCGTCGCGGGCCTTGCGGATGTTGGTGAGGATCGCGTTCTCGTGCCGGTACCGGTCGGCGATGTGGTCCAGGGCCTCGTCGATGAGGTCGGGGACGGTCTCCATCCAGTCGACGGCGCGGACGTTGCGGCGGGTGGCCTCCAGGGCGCGGCGCAGCGTCTCGGCGTACTGGACGGTGCGGTAGCGGGCCTGTTCGGCGGCGAGCTGGGCGTCGGCGAGGCGGCCGCGGCGGATCAGCACCTCCAGCTTGACCTCGGCGGCGATCTGGGCGGAGGTCACGTCGGTGTCGAGGGCGCCGACGAGGACGTTGACGGCCTCGTCGGTGGTGCGCAGGTAGACGCCGCCGTCGGGCCCCGGCACCTCCTCGAGGAGCTTGAAGTCGTAGTCGCGGCGGACGTAGGCGCCGTCCGGGCCGAAGGTGCCGTAGACGGCGCGGAAGCCGCGGTCGACGCTGCCGACGTTGATCAGCGACTCCAGCACCCAGCGGCCGACCCGCTCGTGCTCGGCGGTGCTGCGGGTCGGGTTCTGCGCGGCGATCCGGGGCTGCAGGCGGCCGAGCACTATGTCGCGGTCGGCACCGGTGTCGAAGTCCATGTTGAGCGTGACGAGGTCGATCACCGCGAGGCCGACCTCGGCCATCGTGTACGAGCTGTACTCGCCGGCCAGGTTGACCTTGCGTGCGTCGAGGTCGTGCAGCGGTGCGGTGCAGGCCAGCGCCTTGAGCCGGCGGGCCAGGCCCTCGTCGGCGGCCGGGCCGGGTGCGGGCCGGGCGGCTGCGGCGGGCGGCCGGAGCTCGTACTCGGCGGACTGGTCTGCGATGGCGGTCACGGTGGACAAGGTTAGAGGTTCGCACCGACAACATCCGAAACGAGTCTGCTTGCCCCGGTTCCGGCGGCCCCGGGCGCCGCCCGCCCACCTGTTGAACATGTTCAGTTTCCTACTTGAACGTGTTCAATTCCTGGGTCTAGAGTCGGGCCATGACCAAGGACACCGACCCGGCGGTGGACCGGGACGCCGCACTGCGGCGCATCCGCACCTGGCTGTGGATCTTCATCGTCTGCCTCGTCCTGAGCGGCCTGACCGCCTTCCCGCTGGAGTCCGAGACCCGCTGGCTGGCCTCCGCGGTCGACGGCAGCGGCCTCGGCGGGCACTGGCCGGCCCTCGCCGAGCGGGTGGCCCGGGTCCGCGACGGCATCGCCGACACCAACGCCCGCCACCCCTTCCTCGCCTACGGCACCGACTGGCTGGCCTTCGCGCACCTGGTGATCGCCACCGCGTTCTGGGGTCCGCTGCGCGACCCGGTGCGCAACGTCTGGGTGATCCGCTGGGCGCTGCTGGCGTGCGCCGGGGTCCTGCCGCTGGCGCTGATCTGCGGCCCGCTCCGCGGCATCCCGCTGTACTGGCGATTCGTCGACATGTCGTTCGGCGTGGTGGGCGCCGTCCCGCTGCTGATCGTGCTGCGGGCGATCCGCCGGCTGGAGTGGTCCCGGGCCGTCACCGTGCCGAACGGCTTCACCGCCCCGGTGGCCGTCCGATGACCGCCGCCGACACCTCCGCCACCACCGCCGTCCCCGGCACCGGTGCACCGGCCGGCCCCGACAGCCTGGACCACGCCCGCTGGGTGGCGCACTTCACCGCCGAGGCGGTCCGGCGCGCGGAGCTCGGCGACCCGGACTGGTCCCGGGGCGCCCGGGCGTCCGCCGCCCTGCTGCGCAGCCTGCAGAAGTTCCAGGTCGGCGAGGACGGCGACGGGACGAACCTGATCGGCAAGGCCGACGCCGCGGGCGATGCCGACTACGCGGCCGCCGTCCGGCTGTTCGTCGCCGAGGAGCAGAACCACGCCCGGCTGCTGGCCGCCCTGCTGGAGGCCGCCGGGACGCCGCTGCTCGGCTCGCACTGGAGCGACGCGCTCTTCGTCCGCCTCCGGCGGCTGCTCGGCCTGCGGCTGGAGCTGATGGTGCTGCTGGTCGCCGAGGTGGTGGCCGTGCCGTACTACCGGTCCGTGCGGGACGGGGCCGCGGACGGGCTGGTCGCCGAGGTCGCCGGCCGGATCGCCGCGGACGAGCTGCGCCACATCCCCTTCCACTGCCTGCGGCTGCGGGAGTCGATCGGGCTGCTGCCCGCCGCGCTGCACTCCCCCGCCGTCGCCTTCTGGCGGCTGCTCGCGACCGCCGCTGCCGGGTTCGTCGCGCTGGACCACGGACCGGCCCTGCGGGTGCTGGGCGTCCGCCGGCGGCAGTTCGTCGTGCGGTCGGCCGCGGTGGCGGCCGAGGCCGCCCGGGCACTGGGGCCGGCCCGGTGACGCCCCCGCCCGAGCCGCTGATCCCGTCCTCCCCGCGTACCTCCGGACGGCCCCGGAACGCACGGTTGCGACCGGTGCGCCGACGTCGCGGGCGCTCGGGGTGCTCGGCGCCGGACTCGTGGTCCAGGTCGCCCTGTACGTGCTCTGGTCCGCCGCACCCGGGACGGTCGGGGCGTTCACGCACTCGCCGGTCGGTGTCCTGATGTGGTGGCTGTCGCTCTGCCTCGGGCCCGCGGCGAACGGCGTGCTGACCCGGCGGTGGGTCCGCGACGGCGGCCCGCTCGGCCCCGTCCGGGTGGGACTGTGGACCGTGCGGGCCTGTGCCGCGGGCACCGCCATGTGGATCGTCTCCGTCGTTCCCCTGTTCGTCCTGGCGATCGTCCTGCTCTGACCGCGCTGCGCCACGGGCCGTGCCGAGCTCCCCAACTCCCCCGCCTGCCGGGCCCGTCAGGCCGTTCGACGGGCCGCCGGAGGCGAACGGGTGACGGACGTTCGGCAAAACCCCGCACCCGGGAGACCGGCCCGGCATCCCGGCAAACGATCAGGCCCTACGATCACCAGCAGGAGCTGCTGGAAGGCGGACGGACGCGTGACGGACCCGGTGATCGATCTCAATGCGGACCTCGGCGAGGGGTTCGGACGCTGGACACTGACCGACGACGAGGCCCTGCTGTCCGTGGTGACCAGCGCCAACGTGGCGTGCGGCTTCCACGCGGGTGACCCGTCGACCATGCGCCGGGTCTGCGCACTGGCCGCGGAACGAGGTGTCCGGATCGGCGCCCAGGTCTCGTACCGGGACCTCGCCGGCTTCGGGCGGCGGGCGATGGACGTGCCGCCGGACGAACTCGCCGACGAGATCGCCTACCAGATCGGCGCCCTGCAGGTCTTCGCCCGGGCGGCCGGCTCCCGGGTGTCGTACGTGAAGCCGCACGGCGCGCTCTACAACCGGGTGGTGGCCGACGACGAGCAGGCCGAGGCCGTGGTCTCCGGAGTGCTGCGGGCGGGTGCGGTCTGCGACGGCCCGCTGCCGGTCCTGGGCCTGCCGGGATCCAAGCTGCTCGCCGTCGCCGAGGGGGTGGGTCTGCCGGTCGTCGCCGAGGCCTTCGCCGACCGGGCCTACACCCGGGCGGGGACGCTGGTGCCCCGGCGGGAGCCCGGCGCCGTGGTGCACGACCCGGAGACGGTGATCACCCGCGCCGTGCGGCTGGCCCGGGACGGCACGGTCGCGGCCGCCGGCGGCGAGGCGGTGGCCGTCAGCGCCCGCTCGCTCTGCGTCCACGGGGACACCCCCGGCGCCGCCCAGCTGGCCTGGCGGGTGCGCGGGGCGCTCGCCTCGGCCGGAGTCCGGGTGGAGGCGTTCACCTGATGGCCGGTCAGCGGTCCGAGGCCGGCGGGCGGTCCGAGGAGCCCGGGGCGGCGGGCGGCCCGGTGGTGCGCCCGGTCGGCGAGGACGCCCTGCTCGTCACCGCGGGCGGCGCCGAGCAGGTCGCCGCCCTCTACGCCGAACTGCTGTCCCGCCGCGACGAGTTGCCCGAGGTCGCCGAGATCGTGCCGGCCGCCTGCACCGTGCTGCTGGACGGCGTCGCCGACCGCACCGCGCTCGCCCGGGCGCTGGCCGGCTGGGAGCTGCCCGAACACCCGCCCGCCGAGGGCCCGTCGGTGACCGTGCCGACGGCGTACGACGGCGCGGACCTGGCCGAGGTCGCCGACCTCTGGGGGGTGTCCCCGGAGGCCGCGGTACGGATCCACACCGCGGCCGAGTACCGGGTGGCGTTCTGCGGCTTCGCCCCCGGCTTCGGCTACCTCACCGGGCTGCCCGAGCGGTACCGCGTGCCGCGCCGGACCACCCCGCGCAGCACCGTCCCGGCCGGCTCGGTGGCCCTCGCCGGCCCGTACACCGGTGTCTACCCGCGCTCCTCGCCCGGGGGCTGGCAGTTGATCGGGCGCACCGCGCTGCGGCTGTGGGACACCGCGCGCGAGCCGGCCGCGCTGCTGGCGCCGGGCACCCGGGTCCGGTTCGAGGCGGTGACCGGTGGCTGAGCTGCTGGTGGTGCGGCCGGGCCCGCTGACGACCGTGCAGGACCTCGGGCGGCGCGGCGTCGCCCACCTGGGCGTACCCCGCGCGGGCGCCCTGGACGAGCCGGCCCTGCGGGCCGCGAACCGGCTGCTCGGCAACCCGCCGGAGGCGGCCGGGCTGGAGACCACCCTCGGCGGGACGGCGCTGCGGGCCTCGGCGCCGCTGCTGGTCGCGGTGACCGGCGCGCCCGCGCCCGTCCGGGTGGACGGACGGCCGGCCGCGTGGGGGGCGGCGGTCCGGGTGCCGGCCGGCGCACTGCTGGAGGTGGGTGCCGCGACCTCGGGGGTGCGCAGCTACCTCGCGGTGGCCGGCGGCATCGCGGTGCCGCCGGTGCTGGGCAGCCGCTCGGCCGACCTGCTCTCCGGCCTCGGCCCGGCGCCGCTGGCGGAGGGCGACCGGCTGCCGGTCGGCACCGTCCGCCCCGGGCCGGCGGCGGAGCTGGTGCCGCTGCCCGGCCCACCGCGGGAGCTGGTGCTCGGTCTGCTGCCCGGTCCGCACGCCGACTGGTTCGCCGGGCCGCCGCCGGGCGCCGGGTACCGGGTGGCCGCGGCGTCCAACCGGATCGGGCTGCGCACCGAGGGGCCGCCGGTGGCCCGGCGGCACGGCGGCGAACTGCCCAGCGAGGGCATGCTGCTGGGCGCGGTGCAGGTGCCGCCGGACGGCCTGCCGGTGGTCTTCCTCGCGGACCACCCCACCACCGGCGGCTATCCGGTGATCGGCGTCGTCCCGCGGGCCGACCTCGCCGCGGCGGCGCAGGCCCGGCCGGGTACGCCGCTGCGCTTCGTCCCGCGCCGCCGCTGAACCGACGGCCGGTCCTGCGACCGATCCTCGCGGCGGGTCCCGGTGACCCGGCCGGGGCCGGGCGGGTCAGCGGGCGAGGTAGCCGCCGTCCACGGGCAGCACCGCGCCGGTGACGAAGGAGGCCTCGTCGGAGGCGAGGAAGAGGATCGCCCGGGCGACCTCCTCGGGTTCGCCGAGGCGGCCCATCGGGTGCTGCTGGACGATCGCCTCCAGGTACTCCGGCCCGCCGGGCTCGTCCGGGAGCTGCCGGACCCGGTCGGTGCGGATGGTGCCCGGCGCCACGGCGTTGACCCGGATGCCCTGCGGGGCGCACTCCACCGCGAGGTGCTTGGTCAGCCCGGTGGCGACGAACTTCGCCGGGCCGTACACGGCTTGGCCCGCCTGGCCGGCGAGGCCGGAGATCGAGGAGAGGCAGACGATCGAGCCGCCGCCGGCGGCGGACATCCGCTCGATCGCGTACTTGCAGGTGAGGAACATGCCGCGGCCGTCCACGGCCATGACGGCGTCCCAGTCCTCGGGGGTGGCCTCGGCGACGGTGTGCAGCGGGATCACCCCGGCGTTGGCGACGAGCACGTCGATCCGGCCGTAGGAGCCCACCGCGGTCTCGATCATCGTCCGGGCGTCCGCGGGCACCGAGACGTCGCCGGCGACCGGCACCGCTTCGGCGCCGTCGGCGGAGAGTTCGGTGCACAGCGCCTCGACCGCGGGACCGTCGATGTCGGTCAGCACGAGCCGTGCGCCCTCGTCGGCGAAGAGTTCCGCGGTGGCGCGTCCGATCCCGCGGGCCGCACCCGTGACCACCGCCGCCCTGCCCGCCAGCCGTCCGCTCATGCCGTCCGCTCCCGTCCGTGTGGTGGCCCGGGGCCAGCATGCCGCAGCCGTGCGACCGCGGCGTGCCTGACATGCCGTCATCCCGTCGGCCCGCCAGGCACGGCAGGCCCGGCAGGCCCCCGGGCACGGCCGGGGCCGGGGCGGCACCGGATCTTGACCCTGCGGAAAGCTGCCGGTCATCTTGAATGCCTATCCTCCAGCTGCGCCGGAGGGGGCCGGGCGCCGCAGCAGGCGGCGCCGCGGAACGGCAGGACCCCGGCAGCCTCCCCGACCGCGTCGTGCCGTCGGCGGACCGCGCACCACCACGAACGAACAGGACAGCCCCCATGCACACCCACCGACGGACGCCCCTGGCGGGTGCCCGGTGATCGACTGGTTCCACGCCGCCGTGCTCGGCCTCGTCCAGGGGCTCACCGAGTTCCTGCCCGTCTCCTCCAGCGCGCACCTGCGCGTCTTCTCGGCGCTGGCGGGCTGGGACGACCCGGGGGCGGCGTTCACGGCGGTCACCCAGCTGGGCACCGAGTCGGCCGTGCTGATCTACTTCCGCAAGGACATCGCCGCGATCGTCGGCGCCTGGGCGGCCTCGCTGTTCAGCCCCGCGCGGCGCGGCGACCCGAACGCCCGGCTGGGCTGGTTCGTCATCGTCGGCACCCTGCCGATCGGCCTCTTCGGCGCGGCGTTCCAGGACACCATCGAGACCTCGCTGCGCGACCTGCGGGTCATCGGCACCACGCTGATCGTCTTCGGCCTGGTCCTCGCGGTCGCGGACCGCTCGCGGGCGGTCCGCAACGCCCGCCCGATCAGCGATCTGACGCTCCCCCACGCGGCGGCGTACGGCCTCGCGCAGTCGCTGGCCCTGATCCCGGGGGTGTCCCGCTCGGGCGGCACGATCAGTGCGGGTCTGCTGATGGGGTACAGCCGGGAGGCCGCGGCCCGGTACTCGTTCCTGCTGGCGATCCCGGCGGTGCTGGCCTCGGGCACGCTGGAGCTGTTCAAGATCGGTGAGGGCCCGGCGCCGGCCTGGGGACCGACCCTGCTGGCCACCGCGATCGCCTTCGCGGTGGGCTACGCCGCCATCGCGTGGTTCCTGAAGTACATCTCGCACAACAGCTTCATGCCGTTCGTGGTGTACCGGGTGGCGCTCGGCGTGGTGATCGTCGGTCTGGTCACCGCCGGCGTGCTGGCGCCGGACGCCGGCGTCGGCGGGTAGTCCCGCCCGGCAGGCGCAGGGGCCCGGTCCGACGGGCGGACCGGGCCCCGTGTCGTTCGCGTCAGTCGCGCGGGGCGGCCCGGCGGCGCCAGACCACCACGCCGACGATGGCCGCGGCCAGGACGGCGACGACCACCACGGTGGCCGTGCCGCTGCCGGAGCCGCCGTCGGAGGCGGCGGGGGCGGTGGCCCCGGGGCTCGCCGAGGACGGTGCGGCGCTCGGCGTGTCCGAGGGCGCGGCGGAGGCCGTGGTCGGTGCCGCCGAGGCGGTCGCGGACGGCGAGGCGGGCAGCGGCTTGGCCCCGGGCGAGGCGGCGGCGAGCTTCAGCACGGGCGCCGGCTCGGCCGGCTCGGCGCCGCCCTGCGGCAGCTCGATCCAGCGGTCGACGTGGCCGTCGGAGTAGGTGACCAGGCTCTTGAAGGCGACCGACTTCTCGTTCGGCAGCTGGCGCACCTTGATCTTGTAGGCGGCGCTCTTGCCGGGGGCGAGCGCCGCGCCGGCCACCTGGTAGCCGTCCTCGGACGGGGTGAAGGTCCAGCCCTTGGGCGCCTCGACCAGCGTCACGTCGGACGGGGCGATCCCGGCCGGCAGCACCACCTTGACCTGCTTGATGCCCGCGCTGGACGACTCGCCCTCGGCGTCGAAGGCGACCACCGCGTCGGTCGCCAGCGCCTGTGCCGTCTCGGACTCGACCTCGACGTGCGCGAGCGCCGGGGCGGCCAGGGCCAGCACACCTGCCGCGGCGGCCAGCGGCACGGCGGCGCGGGCAAGGAGGCGGGATCGGTTCATGGCGGCGCTGCTCCCCGGGGTGGACGGCCGGCCTGCGGCCGGTTCGGCGTCCTCCCCATGATGCCGCACCGGGGCGGGCCGCCCGGCCCCGATCGCCGATTCCGATGATCTAGTGGCGCTCGCGGGAAGTGAGCCGTACCCTCACCGCGGCGTGCACCTCGGCCTCTTCCGCCGGGTCGGCGGCGAGCCGGCGCAGGCGCTCCAGCACCCGCACATCACCCGTTGTGGTGACGTGTCGGGCGGCGAGTTCACGGGTCGACTCCTCGCAGTCCCAGAGGCACTCGACCGCGGGGCCCTCGGCGAAGTGCGGATCGGTCGCGGCGAGCGCGCGGGCGGCCCGGCCGCGGAGTTCGGAGGAGACGGCCTCGCCGTAGACGTGGCGCAGGGCGGGGACGGCAGCGGCGGCGGCCAGCCGCCCCGCACCGTCGACCAGGGTCGCCAGGCCCGCGCCGTCGGTGCCCCGCACCGAGATCCAGCGGCGCAGCGCCTCGACCACCAGCGGGCCGTCGGCGGCTTCGCCGGCGTCGGCGAGGAGCTGCACGGCGGCCTCGCCGAGCGCGCTGTCGGCGCCGCCGGTCGCCGGGTCGGCCCACCGCCGGGCGTGCGCCAGGGCCTCCGGCCCGCGCATCCGGCCGAGCACCTCCAGGGCGGCCGTGACGATCCGCTCGTCGACGTCGGCGGCGGCGGCCTCGATCAGGCCGGCCGCGGCCGGATCGTTCCGGTCGACGAGGTGGCGCAGGGCGGCGCTGCGTGCGCCGGGCGCGCCGTTCCGGGCGGCGTCCAGCACGGCGGGGCGGTCCTCGGGGCGGACGACGGCGGCGAGGCAGCGGGCGGCCGCGGCGGCGCGGCGGGCGGCGGCAGCCGCGTCCGGAACAGCGGTTCCGGTCGGATCGGCCGGATCCTGCTGGTCGGCCCAGGCGAGCACGTCGGCGGTGCTCCAGCCCGGGGTGACGCCGCCGCGGTTCATCTGGCGCTGCCACAGGTCGAAGGGTGACTGCTCGCTCGCCGTGGCGATCCGCGGGTGGTGGGCGGCCCACAGCCGCCAGGGCCGCGGCTCGTACGCGCCGCGGACGGCGGCGCGCAGCTCCGCGTCGCCCTCCGGGCCGGCCGGGAAGCGGCCGAGGACGGCGGGGGCCAGCGAGAGCAGGGACCGGTCGTCGTCGCGCAGCGCGAGTTCGTCCAGCGCCCACGCCCAGTTCCAGCCGGTGGCGGTGTAGCCGCGCAGCAGGTCGAGCGCGTCGCGGCGGCCGTAGGCGGCGAGGTGGCCGAGCACGGACAGGGCCAGGCCGGTGCGGGCCTCGTCCTGGTCGAGGGTGTCCTCGGGGGCGCGCAGGTGGGCCTCGATGCCGGTGAGCGGCGCCTCCAACTCCATGTAGAGGCGCGCGTAGTAGAGAGAGCGGTTCTCGACCTGCCAGTCGGCGCGGGGGTCGTGGGTGACGCAGGACTCGAGGGCGGCGATCGCCTCGGCGCGGTCGGCGGCCAGGGCATGCAGTTGCCCGTCGCCGCGGCCCCTCTGCAGGAGGCCGACGAGACTGGCACTGGGCGCTATCACTGGCTCGAACATGAGGTCAGCATCCGTTGCGGCGGTCGTCGAGGCAACGGCTTTTCCGTCGCCGGGGGTGGATCGGTCCTGGACAGGCGCCCGGGCGCCGGAATCACCGAAGGCTACCGCTTGGGGCCGTTATCTGCACACAGGGCAACGGATCGGCGGCGGAAAACCGTCCCCGCGCTCCCGCCGCGCGCAGGTCCGGGCATATGCCACCGGAAAGTTCGCGGACGATGTCCGCAAATCCCCCACATCGGACGGAACGCTGTGGCAGGCTCGGGGAACGGCCCTGCGCGGGCCGCACCCTCACCCTCCTCCGAACACGCAGCGAGCCCCGATGAGCCTGACCGCCGGCCACGCACCCGCCGTGAGCCGTCCGGGAGACGTCGCCGCCGCCGAGTGGGACCTGCTCACCGACGACGTGCACTGGTCGGACGGCGCCTTCCGCCTGCTCGGCCGCGACCGCGGGCTGGGCCCGCTCACCCTGGACGCTCTCCCCGTCCTGCTGCACGCCGAGGACCGGCCGCAGCTCTGCCGCCTGGTGACCCGCATCCTGGTGCACGGGCAGACCGGCGCCGCGACCGTCCGAATACGCCGGCCCGACGGCCGCACCACCACGGTGCGCTGCACCGGCGCACCCCTGCTCGGCCGCGACGGCCGGGCCACCGCCCTGCGCATGCTGATCCGCCCCGTCCACGGCTGACGCGGACGGTCCCCGGAACGCCCGGACCTGCCGGCGGCGCTCAGACCTGCCGGCGGCGCTGCGGCATCACCGCGTCGATCTCCTCGCGCAGCTCCGCGACCTCGGGGAGCCCCTGGTAGCGGCCGGCCAGCCGGTACATCTCGCGCAGCCGGTCCCAGGTCCGCAGCGAGGACGTCTGGTTGATCGCGTTCATCGCCAGCTTGGCCTGCAGGCAGGCCTCGTCCGGCTCCCCGGAGATCCAGTAGACCGAGGCGAGGGTGATCTGGTCGAGCAGCGCCGAACGCTCGCGGCCGGCCGGCCGCAGGTCGATGGCGCGGCGGGCGTGCTGCTCGGCGAGCCGCACCGCGCCGGGGTCGTGCTCGGCCAGGGTGCGGTAGACCAGCGCCTGCATGCCGTGCAGCTCGGCCTCGTTGAAGAGCTGCATCCAGCTCGGCGGCGCCTCGTCGGCGTCCTGCACGAAGAGGTCCTCGGCCTCGCCCAGCACCCGCCGGGTCGCCTCGGAACGGCCGAGCGAGGCCTGCGCCCAGGCCTCGACGGTGTGCAGCATGGCGCGCGTCCGCGGCTGGGCGCGGTCGCCGGCGCTGGCCTGGGCGAGCTGCATGAGCTCCAGGGCGTCGTCGGCGCGGCCGAGGTGGAGCATCTGGCGGGCGGCGCGGGAGATCGCCTCACCGGCCCGGGGCCGGTCGTCGGCCTCCTTGGCGGCCTGCGCGGCGATCACGAAGTACTTCTGCGCGGTGGGCTCCAGACCGACGTCGTGGGACATCCAGCCGGCCAGCACCGCGAGGTTGGCCGCGACCGTCCACAACCGGCGTTCCACGGACGGGCTGTGCCGGTGTGTCAGGATCCCGCCGACCTCGTTGAGCTGGCCGACCACGGCCTTGCGCTGGAGGCCGCCGCCGCGGGAGGCGTCCCAGGCCCGGAAGACCTCCACGGACCGTTCCAGGGCGGTGACTTCGTCGTTGCCGACCGGGCCGGCGTCGTACACGTCCACGACGGGTTGCGGGCCGCCCTGGGTCAACACGTGGCGCGGGCCGGGTCGTTCGGCCGCGTGGGCGACGCCGTCGCCGGTGAGCCAGTCGTGGAGGTTGTCGGCGATGACGGTGCCGGCGGCGAGCGCCGCGCCCGCACCGACCAGACCGCGTCGGTTCAGCATGAGGTCCATTCCCGTGAACTCGGTGAGGACCGCCGCTGTCCGATCCGGCTGCCAGGGCACGACCGCCGCCGTCTCCGTTGGGGTGCCCGCCCTGGTGGGCCGGTGTCGCTCCAGACCGAGGTCCTCTGTGGTGACGACACGGCCGAGCCGCTCCGTGAACACGGCGGCGAGCACCCGCGGCACCGGATCGCGGGGGATCTCCCCCTGCTCGATCCAGCGCCGCACCCGCGAGGTGTCGGTGGACAGCTGCTGCTGACCCATCGCCGCACCGCGCCGGTTGACCAGCCTGGCGAGCTCGCCCTTGGACCATCCGGTCAGGGCGAACAGGTCGGCGAGTCTGGCGTTCGGCCCCTTGCTCACGTGAAGCCCCCAGGTTCCTCGGCTGATTTCGACAGTAGTGGCTCTGTCACATGCCACGCGACCATTCGCCAGGGTTCGCCAGGGCACGCCACATGGTGTGCCAGTGCCGACGCGGTGTCAGGTAGGAAGGCGCCACCCCGACTTCGGAGCCGGGAGGCGGCCGGAACGTCCACGGTTCCGGCCCGACGGGTCGTCAGCGACCCGTCCGAACGGCTCCGGGCGGACGCCTCCGGGACTCCCCGGAGGGGGTGGCGCGGCCGGGTGGCGCGGGGGCGTCGGGCACGGCGCGGCAGGCGGACACCGCATTCCCCAGGGTGCGGAGGAGGCCCGCCGGCACCGCGCCCGACGCCCGCACTCCACCCGGGCCGCCGGTCGCACCAGGGGCAGCTCGCAGGCCCCCGGCCCGACCCGGCGAAGACGGCACCGCAGTCGGCCAGGAAGGGACCCTCACCAGCCCATGTACTCCACAGCCAGCACCGGCACCCGCCCGGCACCCGCCCCCGAACCGGGCACCGCGCGCCACCTCCCGGGGCAGGCCCGCCCCGCGCTGCGGCCCCCGACCGCGGCCGGCGGCCGGCCCGCGCCGCGGGGCACCGAGCTGCGCGACCCCCGCACCGCCCTGGCCAGGACCGCGCTCGCCGGCCGGCCAGAGGTCCCCGTCCGGTCGGTCCCCGGCCGGCTGCTCACCACCCGCACGGGTGAGGGCTTCGTCGACCGGGTCGACCCCGCGGCGCTGCAGACGCCCGCGGTGAAGGCCGCGCTGGCCGCCGTCTCGCGGATATGTCCCGCCTTCCTCCCCCGACAGGTGCTGCGGGAGGGCAGCCGGCACATCCTGATCGCCGGCACCATCGGGCGGGCGCCGGTGGTCGCCAAGTGCCTGGCGCCGCAGGCCGCCCGGGACGAGCAGCTGGTCGAGCGCTTCCACCACGAGGTGGCGGTCTACCGGGCGTTCGTGCGGCACCGCCCGCCGGTCCGGCTGCCCCGGCTGGTGGCGGCCGACCACGACCGCTGCGTGCTGGTGCTGGAGCGGGTGCCGGGCCGGCCGGCGGCCCGTGAGCGGCACCCGGTGAACCCGCCCACCCCGGGCGAGGTCCGCGCGGTGCTCGGTGCGGTGCGCACGCTGAACCTGTGGCGTCCGCCGACCGACGTGTTCGGCAAGCCGCTGGACTACTCCCTGGAGATCTCGCGCTACCACTCGGTGGGCCAGCTCACCGACCGGGACGCCGGCGACCTGCGCCAGCTGCTGCACGGCCTGGCCAACACCGGCCGGCAGCTGTGCCACGGCGACGCGCTGCTCGGCAACATCCTGCTGGCGCCCTCCGGCCCGGTGCTGCTCGACTGGGAGGAGGCCGGCTGGTACCTGCCGGGCTACGACCTGGCGGTGCTGTGGAGCGTGCTCTCCGGTGACACCGCGGCCCGTCGGCAGATCAGCCAGCTCGCGCAGTCCGGCGGCACGCTGGCCCGGGACGCCTTCCTGGTGAACCTCGTCCTGGTGCTGATGCGGGAGATCCGGCTGCACGACGTCCCCGGCGCGGGCGAGGAGCAGCGCATCATGATCCGTCGGCTGTACGACGACGCCGCGCTGGCGCGCCGCGCGGTGCGGGCGGCGGTCGGCACCCGCTGAGGTCGTCGCGGTCCGCGTCGGGCCGGGTGGGCCGGATTCGTTCCGGGCTACCCGGCGCGGCGCGGACCGCCGCGTTCCAGGGCGGCCCCGGCGAGCGCGTCCAGCACGGTGTCGTCCGGCGGGAAGTGCGCCCGGCTGCTGAGGACGTCGCGCAGGTAGCGCTCCAGCGGGTGGCGGCGGCTGAGCCCGGGGCTGCCGCTGAGGGCGACGGCCTGCTGGACGGCGGTGGTGGCGGCGCGGCCGGCGAGCAGCTGGGCGGCGGCGCTGCGGGCGGCGGCCCCGGGCTCGCCGCGGTCCACGGCGGCGGCGACCGCGCCGAGCACCTCCTCGGCGCCGATCAGGGCGGCCTCGATCTCGCCGAGTGCGGAGCGGTAGCGCGGCAGGGTGGCGAGCGGTTCGGTGAGGTTGGCCGGGGTGCGCTGCCGCAGGAAGCGGACCAGCCAGTCCTGGGCGGCGCGGGCGGTGCCGAGGTGGACGGCGGACAGCGCGAGGTCGTGCCAGGCCCGGGTGGTGCCGGCGGCGGCCTGCTGCTCCGGGGTGTCGCGGCCGGGGGCGGTGAGCCGGACGGCGAGTTCGGGGGCGACCCGCACCCGGTCGAGGACGATGTCGTGGCCGGCGCTGGCGCGCAGGCCGAGCTGGTCCCAGACCGGGTCGATCTCCAGGCCGGGGCTGTCGCCGCGGACGAGGAACAGGCCCGTCCGGGGCACGGCTTCGTCGGTGCGGGCGGGCACGGCCATCCAGGCGAGCGCCTCGGCGCCGCTGCAGTCGTGCTTCCGGCCCGTCAACTCCCAGGCCTCGCCGTCCCAGTGGGCCACCGTGGCGGGTGCGCCGGGCTCGCCGCGGAGGGTGCCGAGCAGGGCCGGCCCGCGGCGGGACTCGGTGAGCACCTTGCGGTAGGCGGCGGCCGGCCACAGCCCGGCGCGGGCCTGTTCGGCGTGGAGCAGCAGGGTGTGGGCGGCGAGGACGGCGACGGAGGCGTCGCCGCGGCCGAGTCCGGCGAGCGCGCGGACGGTGTCGGCGAGTCCGGCGCCGGCGCCGCCGTGCCGGTGGGCCACGGTGAGGGTGAGCAGTCCGGCCTCGTGGACGGCTTCGACGCCCTGGTAGGGGAAGGTGCCGTCGCGGTCGTGCTCCTCCGCGCGGGCGGCGAGCAGGTCGGCGACGCGGGGCAGGCGGGCGAGGGCGTCGGTGACGGCGGTGCGCTCGTGGGGCGGGGCGGTGGCGGGGGTCATGTCGGGGGGGCCTCCGGGCTGCGGCGGGACGCGGGCTGCGGGGCGGCACCGTCCGGGCCGTCCGCGGGCGCTGGGTCGGCGGTCCGGTGGGTGCGGGCGGCCTGGCGGCGGCCCGGTGCCGCGGGGACGGGGGGCCTGGGGCCCCCGGTCATCTGCCCGGACAGCTCCCGCCCGCGTCGCGCCGGAGGTCGAGGTGCCTGCGGCGGGTGAGCAGCGGAGGGCGGCACGACATGTCGGCGACTGTACGAAGCGTTGATCGCCACCGTCAAGCGCGTCCGTACCGGTCGGTATCAGCCCTGCTGGAACATCTCCGCCGGCAGCGGCTTGAGCAGCTGGTAGAGGTCGTCGGCGATCGGGCGGTCCCAGGAGGCGATGGTGACCAGCACGCCGTCGCTGCGGCCGAACTGGGAGCAGAACACCCGCTCCTCGGAGACCTTGACCTTCTTCACGATCAGCAGGTCGTCGCCGAGCATCACCGGGAAGTCCTCGGCGGAGACGAAGTCCACCGGCTCGTCGTTCTCGAGGGCGGCGAGCAGCTGGCGGACCTCGAAGGGCACGCCGTCCTCGGGCTCGCGGGCGGGCGAGCCGTCCGGCAGGTTGCCGATGAACATGGCCGGTCCCCGGCCGCCGAAGAGGTCGTAGCGCAGGAAGATCCCCTGGCACGAGCCGTCCTGGGCGTTCATCGTCATGGCCCCGAAGTGGCCGGGCCAGTCGCCCGGGTCCATCGCGAGCACGTCGAAGTCCGGACCTGCGGGCGAGCCGGAGCGACGGCGGAGGAATGACATGACACCATCGTACGGGTCGGGGGCCGCGCGGCCCGCGCACGGGTGCCCCGGCGCACGCGGGCGCACGGCGGTGACCGGCCGGGCATCGACGCTCAGAGACCAATGTTGACTCTGAGCAACCGTCCGGGCTACGTTCGGTTCAGCACGACAGCCGCTGTGGGTTCGTCCCACCGGGGGGCGGCTTGTTCAGGCGTGCCGTGTCGCGCTTCCCTCGCTCAGCACGTCGTCGTGCGAACAGACCTGATCCACCGTCGCCGTCCCGCTGCCCGCCAGGGGCGGGCCGGACGGCGGAGAACGACGAACGACAACTCCACAAGCCAGGTTCGCGGGGCCCCGGCCCGTCGCACTCGCGGACCTGTCCGGGACACCGCCGCGTGGGGGCGTGCGGATGACCCGGACACTTCGGCACCGCCGTCGAGTAGCTCTCGGCACGGTGCCTTCCTCCCGGCGACGACCGGCCCTTCGCGGGCCCGGGTGGCCGAACGCACTCCGGTGCGTGCGGGGACACCTCGGGAGGAGCTCGTCGCCGGCGCCGGTGACGGGCAGCACAGCGGGCGCCGTGCTCGACCGCGTGGGGGCGGTCGGCACGGCGTCTGCCTGCTCCATACTGTGGGCTGCCGCTTGTCCAGCAGTCAACGAGTTTCGGACCATCAGAATTCATTTGTGACCTCCGTGCCGTCACCGGGGGTTCAGCCGGAGGTCCGCCGGGCGCCGCCGTCAGGTGAGGTCGAACTCGCCGTCCCGGGCGCCGAGCACGAAGGCCCGCCACTCGGCCGGGGTGAAGACCAGGGCGGGCCCGTCCGGGTTGCGTCCGTCCCGCATCGCGATGAAGCCGTCGACGAAGGCGATCTGGACGTCTCCGGCGCCCTGGCTGCTGGAGAGCCACTCCGCCCCGCCGAGGTCGAGTCTCGGCTTCGGCATGCGCCCCGCGCCGGTCACCGTGTCGGTCGTCATCCCCTGCTCCTCCCGCTGTCGTCCGGGCTCCAATGTAGCCAGCGGCCGGTCGGCGGCGGGGCGACTTCGGTCCGCGGGCGGGCGATGCGGCGGATCGCCCGCCGGGCGGCGGCCGGCTGTGGTAGACACGGCCGCCATTGGCCCGTCCGGCGGCGCGGGGCTGCGAGAGTGGTGCCCGCACGATCGTTCAGCCTCCAGGGAGCAGCCGATGGACCGCCGGGCCGGCACGCGCGCCGATGTGATCCCGATCTCCGACGCCCCGTCAGCCCCGGGCGCCGGGTCGGCGACCGCGACCCGCCCGGCGCCGGTGCCCCGGCCGACCAGGCCGTCGGGGCACGGCCGGGTGGGGGTGGTGCTGGTCTCGCACAGCCAGGAGCTGGCGCTGGCGGTGCGCCGGCTCGCGCTGACGCTGTCCGGCAGCGACGACCCGGCGCCGGTGTCGGCGACCGGCGGCACCCCGGACGACGGGCTCGGCACCAGCGCCGTCCTGGTGGCGGCCGCCGCCCGGCGGGTGGACCAGGGGCACGGGGTGGCCGTCCTCTCCGACCTGGGCAGCGCGGTCACCACGGTGCTGGCGCTGCTGGCCGACGCGGACGAGCACGGGTTGCCCTTCCCGGTGCGGTTCGCCGACGCACCGTTCGTGGAGGGCGCGGTGGCGGCCGTGGTCACCGCGACGGCGGGGGGCGACCTGGCGGCCGTGCTGGACGCGGCCGAGGAGACGTACCGGCAGCACAAGACCGGTCGGCCCCATTTGTGACGGAACGCCCTCACGGCGGCTCGGCGCGCCGCTAGCATCGGCCGGGAGCGCGGGGCGGGGAGAGGCTCCGGCCGAACGGGGGGAGTCCCAGCATGCGCGTGGTCGTCACCGGCGGAGCCGGCTTCATCGGCGCCAACCTCGTCCGGGAGCTGCTGGCCCGCCCGGAGGTCGCGGAGGTCCGGGTGGTGGACGACCTGTCCACCGGCGACAAGGCGAACCTGGACGGCCTCGGCGTGACGCTGCACCAGGGCACGATCCTGGACGCGGCGCTGCTGGACGAGGCCTTCGCGGGCGCCGACGCCGTGGTGCACCTGGCCGCGCTGCCCTCGGTGCCCCGCTCGGTGAAGGACCCGCTGGCCAGCCACCACGCCAACGCCACCGGCACCCTGGAGGTGCTGGAGGCCGCCCGCCGCGCCGGCGGGCCGTACGTGGCGGCGGCGTCCTCCTCCTCGGTGTACGGGGCCAACCGGGAGCTGCCCAAGCGCGAGACCATGCGCACCGCGCCGATGAGCCCGTACGCGGTGAGCAAGCTGGCCACCGAGGCGTACCTGGCGGCCTACCACCACTGCTACGGGCTGGGTGTGCTGCCGCTGCGCTTCTTCAACGTCTTCGGCCCGCTGCAGCCCGCCGGGCACGCGTACGCCGCGGTGGTGCCGGCCTTCCTGGACGCGGCACTGGCCGGCCGTCCGCTGACGGTGCACGGGGACGGCGGGCAGAGCCGGGACTTCACCTACGTCGGGACGGTCGCCCAGGTGCTCACCGAGGCGGTGCTGCGCCGGGTCGTCCACCCGGACCCGGTGAACCTGGCGTTCGGCACCCGGACGACGCTGATGGAGCTGGTCGGCGAGCTGGGCTCGGTGCTCGGCCGGCCGCTGGAGACCGAGCACACCGAGCCGCGGGCCGGGGACGTCCGGGACTCGCAGGCCGACAACGGGCGGCTGCGCGAGCTGTTCCCGGACGTCCGGGCGGTGCCGCTGCGGGAGGGCCTGGAGCGCACCGCGGAGTGGTTCAGCTCCCGCTGACCTGCGGCTCGAAGGAGAAGACGGTGTGCTCGGCGCCGGCCAGGGCGAGCGCCAGCCGGTGCCGGGCGTAGTCGTCGAGCGGCGGCAGCGCGTCCGGGGCGAACCAGCCGACCTCCAGCGACTCGTCGTCGTTCACCCGCGCCTCGCCGGCCAGCAGCCGGCAGCGGAAGGTGAGGTCGAGGTACTGGGCCCGGTCGCCGTTGGGGTACTCCAGCAGCGGGGAGACGGTCACCGAGGTGAGCCGCTCGGGCTCGACGCTCACCCCGGTCTCCTCCAGCACCTCCCGGGCGAGGCCCTCGGCGGGCTGCTCGCCCGGGTCGAGGATGCCGCCGATCAGCGCCCACCGGCCGTTGTCGCTGCGGCGGTTGAGCAGGACGCGGCCCTGCCCGTCGACGATCACGGCGGCGACGCCGGAGAGCCAGAGCGGGCGGGTGCCGACGAGGGCACGGAGATCGGCGAGGAAGCTCGGAATGGCCATGGCCCGACCCTAACCCGCCGGGTCCGGCCGGGCCTTCGCCTGCCGGGGTCGGCCCCCGGCGGGGCGCGGCAGCGGCCGGGCCGGGGAGCCGACCACGACGGTGCCGGGCGGGACGTCCCGGGTGACCACGGCGGCCGCGCCGACGAAGGCGTCCTCGCCGACCGTCCGGCCCTGCAGCACCACGGCGTTGGAGCCGACGGTGGCGCCGTCGGCGAGCCGGACGGACCCGGAGACGTTGCCGCCGGGGTAGACGGTGACCCGCTCCCCCAGCACCGCGTCGTGGCCGACCGTGGCGTTGTAGTGCACCTGGCTGTGCGCGCCGAGCCGGACGCCGCTGGAGACGTACGCGCCGCCCATCACCAGGCAGCCGGGGGCCAGTTCGGTCTCGGGGGCGATCAGCGCCCGCGGGTGGACGAGCACGGCGGGCTCGCCGCCGGCCGCGTCCAGCAGGGCGGCGAGGCGCAGCCGGACGTGCGGGTCGGCGATGCCGACCAGGTAGCGGCCGCCGGGCGGCAGGTCCTCGGGGGCGAGCACCTTGAGTCCGCGGACCTCGGTGCCGCGGGCCCGGTCGTCGAGGAAGCCGGCCACCGGGACGCCGGCCGCGAGTGCGGTGTCGAGCGCCTCCCGGCCGACGCCCCCGGCGCCGGCGATCCACAGCTGGGCTTCGGTCATGGCTCCATCATCGGCCTGCGGCGGCGGGTGAGACGGCGGACGGGGCGGCCTCCTCGGCCTCCCGCGGGGCGATCAGCGGGACGACCACCCGCGCCGGCGGCTCGGCCGGGACGGGGAAACCGGGGTTGACGCCGCCCGCCGCGGTGATGCCGGCGGGCCGGAGCAGCACCTTGACGGTCAGCAGCAGGATGCGCAGGTCGAGCAGGAGCGAGCGGTGCTCGACGTACCAGAGGTCGAGTTCGATCCGCTCGGGCCAGGTGATCGAGTTGCGGCCCCGGACCTGGGCCCAGCCGGTGAGGCCGGGGCGGACGGCGAGTCGGCCGCGCTGGCGGTCGGTGTAGTGGACGACCTGTTCCGGCAGGGTCGGCCGGGGGCCGATGACGCCCATCTCCCCACGGGCGACGTTCCACAGCTGGGGCAGTTCGTCGAGGCTGGTGGTGCGCAGGAAGGTGCCGAGCCGGGTGATCCGTGGAGCGTCCGGCTCGTCGGCGTAACGTTTCTCCCGCATGGTGCGGAACTTCAGGATGTCGAACTCCTTGCCGTGCCGTCCGGTGCGGGTCTGCCGGAACAGCACCGGGCCCCCCATGGTGCAGCGGATCAGCACGACGATCAGCAGGCCGAGCGGGACCGCGACGATCCCCGCAGCCGCGGCGATCAGCAGATCGCCGCCGCGCCTGATGCCTCCCCCAACGGGCTGCATGCTCTCCCCCAACGGGTGTGGTGGTGTGGACGGGCCCTCAGCCGACCGTCCAGGGCAGACCCCTGACCCTGGCCACGGCCGCGTAGGTCTCCAGCGAGACGCGGGCCACCGCACGCTGGTCGAACTCGGCGAGGGCCCGCGCGCGGGCCGCAGCTCCGAGCCGCGCGCGCAGGTCCGGCCCGGTGAGGAGCCGGTCCAGCGCGGTGGTGAGCGCCCGGGCGTCCCCGGGCGGTGCGAGCAGCAGGTGCTCGCCGTCGGTGCCGATCTCCCGGCAGCCGCGGATGTCGCTCAGCACCATCGGAAGAGCGCCGGCCGCGGCCTCCATGGCGGAGCGCGAGAAGCCCTCGCGGTGGGACGGCAGGACGAAGACGTCCAGTGCCGCGTACAGCTCCGGCATGTCGGAGCGGGCGCCGAGGAAGTCGATGCCGCTCTCGGCGCCGTCCAGCGCGTCCGGCTTGTCCGGGTCGGGCGGCCCGATCCAGACGAAGCGGGCCTTGCCGGCCAGTGCCCGGGCCGCCTCCGCGAACTCCCGGATGCCCTTCTCGGCGACCTGCCGGCCGACCCCGCCGACCAGCAGCTCGTCGTCGGCGACGCCGAGCGCGGCGCGCAGCCGGGCGCGGTCGGCCGAGCGGTCCGCGGTGAAGCGGATGAGGTCGACGCCGTTGCCCACCACCCGTGAGCGGTACCGGGGCACCGCGCGGGCGAGGGTCCGCCGGTCCTCGGCGTTCTGGTACAGCTCGGCGTGCGAGAAGCGGCCCGCGACGGCCTCCGCGCCGAGCACGAAGGCGCGCTTCGCCAGCGGGTCGTGCGCCTGCGCCCACAGCCCGTGGCAGGTGTTCACCACCACCGGCACCCGGGCGAGGCGGCCGAGCACCCGGCCGAGCACGCCGGTCTTCGGGTTGTGGGTGTGCAGCACGTCCGGCTCGATCCGGCGCAGCACCGCCAGCAGCTCCCGCCCGGCGGCGGCGTCCGCCCGCGGGTGCCAGGCGCGGGTCAGTGCGTGCAGCGGCTCGTGCCGTACGCCGATCGCCTCCAGCCGGGGCACGTACGGGCCGGGTGCGCTGATGCCGTAGGTCTCGAAGCCGGCCTCCAGGTCGACCTTGAGCTCGGTGGCGAGCAGCAGCTGCAGGCTCATGTCGACGGTGGTCAGGTGGGCGACCCTCAGCGGGCGGCCGCCGGGGCCGCGCAGCCGGGGTGCGGGACGCGGGGCGCCGGCGGACTCAGGCACGGGCGCCCACCGCCTTGGCGGCGGCCACGATCCGGGCGTAGGCGCGCTCGGGGACCAGCCGGCCGTACAGCTTGGCGCGGAAGAAGTCGATCGGGTCGGTGCGGCGGACGGGCACCCGGCAGAACCGGGCCGGGTCGGAGCCGGGCAGGTTGCGGCCGACCTCGCCGGTGGCGGCCGTCCGGAACCGGGCGCGCAGCGCGACCGCCATGTGCGGCACGGGCACGCCCCAGGTGTAGGCGAAGTGCCGCGGCCGGGTGCCGAGCTGCTCCTCGACGTCGTCGTTGCAGCCGTCCAGTTCGGCCGTGGTGAGCAGCACCGGCCGGGCGTGGCTGCGGGTGTGGTTGGCGACCGTGCACAGGCCGGAGTCGGTCATCTCGCGCAGCTGCGCCCAGCTGAGGCCGGGTGCGGCCGGGCCCTTCGCGGTGGAGCCCTCCCAGCGCATCTCCCCGCCGACGTGGCCGCTGGCCAGGTAGACGGTGAAGGGCAGGCCGCGTTCCTCGAGCAGCGGCCAGGCCCGCTCGTGCACGTCGGCGAAGCCGTCGTCGAAGGTGAGCACGGTGCTGGGGGTGCGGCGGCCGGCGGCCAGCCGGTCGGTGGCCTCGTCGATGGAGACCACCCGGCCGGGCGGCAGGTCGGCGAGCAGGTCCAGCTGGGCGGTGAAGTCGGCGGTGGCGACGTCCAGCTCGTCGGCGGTGCCGCCGCCGATCCGGTGGTAGATGAGGTAGGTGGCGCCCTCGCCCGGCACGGAGCCGGCGGCACGGGCCAGGCCGCGCTTCAGCGTGGTGCGGAATCCTCCGGCGGCCGCGGGCGCGGCGGTCGTCCCCATCGTTCTCCCCTCCGCGGCGCCCTCCCCGGCGCCGTCCGACCGGCCCCTGCCCGGCGGTGGTCGAGGCCCGGGCGGGAACCACAGTAGGTGGAAGTGTGGGGCTGCTGCCCGAGAATTGTGAAAGAAGCGCGCAGGCGGGCCGAAAACCGGCCTGTCCGGTCATTCCGGTGGCGTTCTCGGCCGGAAATCGGCGGGATACCGCGGAAAGCGCGGCGGGCGCCGGACATCGGCGTCCGGAATTCGGTCGGACTGCTCCGGCCGGGGCGTCAGCCGACCCTGGCCGGCCTGCGCAGCACGGCCACCGCGACCCGCGCCAGGAGCACCACGCCCGCGGCGAGGCAGCCGGCGACGGACATCGCCCAGGCCGGGCCGCCGGTGTCCGGCACCAGCACGGCCACCAGGATGCCCACCGCGATGCAGGCCGCACCGACCGCCGTGAGCAGCAGCTTGTGGCGCTCGATCGCGCATCCGCTCCACATCCGCGCCCAGCGGGTCACCGCATCGTGACGATCCGTGTGCACCATGTCCTCCACGCTACTCGGGCGCCCCGCGACGGGCCTACCGCCAGTGTCCACGAGCGGCCCGGAAAGGCGCCCGCGCACGCCGGACGAAATTTCGCCGAGCGCCGTACAACCATCCGTCGGGCCCGATGGTCTCCATTACATTGAGCGATCCAGGAGCCGTCCGCGGCCGGGCAGGGAGTCCCCGGCAACGGACCGGATCACACCGGGGGCGGAGCCGCCGCACCCGGGGTCGGAGGCCGGGCTCCGCCTGCCGACGGTACCGCCACGCCGCGCTGCGGCGACCGAGGGGGGAACCGCGTGCCGTACTCCGAGTCCACGACCGTCAGCGATTCCACGACCGTCACCACCCCGCCGACCACCACCGCCCTGCGCGAGGCGGTGCACGCCCGCGGCAAGGCACCGCTGCGCGACCGCGGCAGCTGGCTGCGGCTCACCCCCGCCCAGGCGCTCTTCCGGGCCCGGGCCGCCCAGCGGCTCGCCGTCCTCGCCTACCACGGGGTCACCGACCCCCGGTCCTTCGGCGCCCAGCTCGACCGGATGCGGCGCCTCGCCAACCCCGTCTCGCTCTCCGACGTCGAGCGGGCCGTCGCCGAGGGCCGGCCGCTGCCGCCCCGGTCCGTCCTGATCACCTTCGACGACGCCGACCGCTCCGTCTTCACCCACGCCCTGCCGATGCTCGCCGCCCGCGGCATCCCGGCCGCCGCCTTCGTGATCGCCGAGTTGATCGGCACCGACCGGCCCTTCTGGTGGCACGAGGCCGCCTACCTCGCCCGGCACGGCGGCCGGGCCCGCCTGCTGCCCGGCGGCCCGCCCGGGCGGCTCCTCGCCCGCCTGCGCGAGCTGCCCGACCCGGACCGCCGCCGCTGCCTGCAGGAGCTGCGGGTCAGCGCCGACCGGCGGCCGCCCCGGCAGGAGCAGCTCCGGCCCGAGGACCTGCGGGCCCTGCGGGACGCCGACGTCGCGATCGGCAACCACACCCTCGGACACCCCTCGCTCGGCCGCTGCGACGACTCCACCGTGCACACCGAGATCACCGGCGCCCACCTGGCGCTCAGCCAGTGGCTCGGCGAGGCGCCCACGGCGTTCGCCTACCCGGACGGCGGGTACGACCCGCGGGCCGACGCGGTCCTGCGGCGGCTGGGCTACCGGCTCGGCTTCCTCTCCGACCACCGGCTCGGGCCCCGGCTGCCGGCCCATCCGCTGCGGATCAGCCGGCTGCAGGTGGACTCCACGACCGGGACGCGCCGCTTCGACACCATCCTGTCGGGGCTGGAGCCGGCGGTGCAGCGGCTGCGCGGTGCGGCCGTGTGAGGAGCGGCCGGGGGCGCGGGGAGTGCGCACTGCGGGGGTGGGCCGCATGTGCCGGATGCGCCGACCTTGCATTGCGCAGTGCCCCGCGCCCCTGCACTCACATCCGTCAACCCGCGAGCAGGCGGGCGCGGAGGGCGGTGACGAGGGCGGGGTCGGCGTCCAGGCGGGTGGCGGCGTAGTCGGGGACGGAGCCGTAGCGGTCGGCGAGGCCGGCCAGGAAGCGGCGCATGATCCCGGCGGGGGCGCGGCCGTAGCCGGGCCAGACGAGGGTGAGCTCCGGGTGGCGGGCGTGCCATTCGGCGACCAGCCGGGCAGTGGCGTCCTCGGTCCGGGCGAAGTCGGCGAGGACGTCCTCCTCCGGCACCCCCAGCAGGGTCAGCACCAGGGCCGCGACGATGCCCGTCCGGTCCTTGCCCGAGTAGCAGTGGAAGACCAGCGGCGCGTCGGCCTCCGCGATCACCCGGAGCACCTGCGCCAGCTCGTCCGCACCGTCCTCGGCGACCTCGGCGTAGCGCTCGGCCAGGTAGACGGCCGGGTCGACCTCGGGGCCGAGTGCGGCCTGGTCGTACGGGCGGTGCTCGATCGACAGGTTGTGGAAGGCCAGCCCGGGGAGTTCCGGGACGCGGGCGGTCTGGGCGATCTCCCACGGGTAGCGCAGGTCGATCACCGTACGGACGCCCAGGGCCTCCAGGCGGGCCAGGTCCGGGCCGTCCAGCTTGCCGAGCGAGTCGGAGCGGAAGAGCAGGCCCGGACGGAGGGTGCGGCCGTCGGCCGTCCGGTGGCCGCCGAGGTCGCGGAAGTTGCACAGCCGGTCGAACACGATCGTGTCGGTCATGCCGTCACCCTACGAACCGGCCCGTCACGGCGGGCCGGAACGGCCGGATCCGGTGGTCAGCGGGCGGGCACGCCGCCGGAGATCAGCCGGCCCTCGGGGTAGCGGGCCGCGGCCTCGGCGAGCGCGGACGGGCGGCCGCTGTGCAGCACCGTCAGGGTGCCCGAGCCCGGGGCGAGCCCCCGGCCGTCGAGGCGGCGCAACGCCTGGGCGGCCACCGCGTCCGCGGAACCGTGGAACCGCAGACCGGGGGCGGCGACGCCGGCGAGGGCCTCGGTGATCTCGTCCCTGACCAGTTCGTAGTGGGTGCAGCCGAGGACGACCTCGGTGGTGCCGGCGGGGGTGCGGCCCGCGGCGTCCGCCACCGCGGCCGCCACCGCGGCCCGGTCGCCGCGCTCCACGGCGTCCGCCAGGCCCGGGCAGGCCACCTCGGTGACCTCGGCGCCGCCGCCGAACTCGGCGATCAGCCCGCGCTGGTAGGCACTGCCGGTGGTGGCCGGGGTGGCCCAGATCGCGACCCTGCCGCCCGCCGCCGCGGCCGGCTTGATCGCCGGGACGGTGCCGATCACCGGCAGCCCCGGCTCCAGCTCGGCCCGCAGCCGGGCGAGCCCGTGCACCGAGGCGGTGTTGCAGGCGACGATCAGCGCGTGCGGTTCGAAGGCCGCGGCGGCCCGGGCACAGGCCAGGGCGTGCTCGGCGATGTCCTCCGGGGTGCGCGGGCCCCACGGCATGCCGTCGGGATCGGAGGACAGCACCAGGTCCGCGTCGGGGCGCAGCGCGCGCAGGGCGGCGGCGGCCGCGAGCAGTCCGATTCCGGAGTCCACCAGTGCGATCTTCACGGGGCACGACTCTACCGAACGGCTCCGCACCGGTACCGCTGCGGACGGGCAGCCGTGCGGCAGACTGCCGGAGTGACCGTGCTGCTGTGGGTGTCCGCGCTGTCCCTGGCGATCTGGCTGTGGCTCGCCTGCTGCCACGGCATGTTCTGGCGCACCGACCAGCGGCTGCCGCCCCGGCCCATACCCCGCCGCTGGCCGTCGGTGGCCGTGGTCGTCCCCGCCCGGGACGAGGCCGCGGTGCTGCCGCAGTCGCTGCCCGGCCTGCTCGCCCAGAAGTACCCCGGCGCCGCCCGGGTGATCCTCGTCGACGACCACAGCTCGGACGGCACCGGGGCGCTCGCCGCCCGCCTCGGCGAGGGCGGCGGACTGCCGCTGGAGGTGACCGTCCCTCCCCCGCTGCCGGCCGGCTGGACGGGCAAGCTGTGGGCCCTGCGGCACGGCGTCGAACTCGCCGGCGACACCGACTACCTGCTGCTCACCGACGCCGACATCGCCCACGGCCCGACCCTGCTCGCCGACCTCGTCTCCGCCGCCGGGGCGAACGGCCTCGACCTGGTCTCGCAGATGGCCCGGCTGCGGGTCGAGACCCGCTGGGAGCGGCTGATCGTGCCCGCGTTCGTGTACTTCTTCGCCCAGCTGTACCCGTTCCGGTGGAGCAACCGGCCCGGCTCCCGGACCGCGGCCGCGGCCGGCGGCTGCACGCTCGTCCGCCGGGAGGCGCTGGAACGGGCGGGCGGAGTGGCGGCGATCCGCGGGGCCGTCATCGACGACGTCAACCTCGCCCGCGCCGTCAAGCGGACCGGCGGCCGGACCTGGCTCGGGCTGGCCGAGCAGGTCGACAGCGTACGGCCCTACCCGCGGCTGGCGGAACTGTGGCGGATGGTGTCCCGCAGTGCCTACGCCCAGCTGCGGCACTCGCCGCTGCTGCTCGCCGGGACGGTCCTCGGTCTGGCCCTGGTCTACCTGGTGCCGGTCGTCGCGGTGGTCGCGGGGGCGGCGGCGGGATCCGCGGCGGTCGCGGCGCTCGGCGGGGCCGCCTGGGCGGTGATGGCGGGGACCTTCGTCCCGATGGAGCGGTACTACGGGCGGCCGTGGGGGGAGGGGCTGCTACTGCCGTTCACCGCGGGCCTCTACCTGCTGATGACGGTGGACTCGGCGGTCCAGCACCGGCGCGGCCGAGGCGCGGCCTGGAAGGGGCGCACCTACGAACACCACTAGGAGCTGCCTTCAAAGGGTGCTCGGGTGGTCGATTCAGGGGCGCCGGGGGCCTCCCGGCCGGAGGCCGGGGGAGAACTGCGCACTCGAGGGGCGGCGCACCTGTCAGGTACGGCGAACCCGAAAGAGGGGGCGCGGGGGACTGCGCGAGTCGGAAGACACTGACCAGGTGCCTTTCCACTGCGCAGTTCTCCGCGCCCCCGGGGTCGCCCGGGCGTCAGGCGCTGATGCGCCGGGCCTGCTCGGCGACGCGGCGGCCGAGGTGCTCGGCGGTGGCCAGGTCGGACTTGTGCATGGCGTCGGCGCCCTGGTCGCCGTTGGACTGGGCGGCGGCGCCCAGCCAGACGCCGAGGCGGTTCAGGTCGAACTCGGAGGCGGTCGACTTGTTCCAGCCGGGCAGCAGGCCGAGGCTGACCCACATCATGCTGTGCTGGGCGGCGAAGACGGAGAGCGACTGCAGGGCGTGCAGCTTGTCGCCGCTCTTGGCACCGGAGTTGACGAAGCCGGCGGCCAGCTTGTCCTTCCACTGCTGCTGCATCCAGCGGCCGCTGGTCTTCTCGACGAAGGTGCGGAAGGCGGCGGAGACGTCGCCGAGGTAGGTCGGCGAGCCGAAGATGATGGCGTCGGCGGCGTCGAGCTGCGCCCACTGCTCGTCGGTGATCTGGTCGACGGCGATCAGGTGGACGGTGGTGCCGGCGACCTCCTCCGCGCCCTGGCGGACGAACTCGGCCTGCCGGGCGGTGTGGCCGTAGCCGCTGTGGTAGGCGATGGCGACGCTGATCTCGCGTGACATGCTGTCAGATCCCTTGGATAGAAGGAGGGCAGAGCGGTCGCCGCGCGCTGCGCCCGCGAACGACCCGACGCCGTAAGGCTGCCAGCTGCGGCAACACCGTCACAACGCCGGATCGACGGGTTCGATCACAGGGAATGACCGGCCGGGTGCTCACCGTTCCCGGCAGGCCCGGTGGCTCACCGCCGTAGCAGGCGGAGCGCGGTGGGCTTGGCGAACTCGTACCTGGCCATCTGTTCGAGGTCGCGGAGCCAGCGGGTGGGGCCCGGCGGGGCGGCGAGCACTTCGAGGTAGAGCTGCTCGAAGGCGGAGGAGACGCTCTCCAGCGAGAAGCGGCCGACCACCCAGTCCCGTCCCCAGCGGCCGAGTTCGGTGCGGCGGCCGGGGTCGCCGAGGAGGCCGCGGAGCTGGTCGGCGAGCGGACCGGGATCGCGGCTGCCGTCGCCCCAGCCGTACATGCAGCGGGAGGCGTGCGGTTCGACGAGCGGGCCGGGTTCGTGGACGGCGGTGTAGCCGGCTGCGCCGTGCACGACGACGGGCTTGGCGAAGGCGAGTCCGCGCAGGGCGGAGCCGCCCATGCCGAGGACGATGTCGGCGGCGGCGTAGGCGGGCCGCGGATCGGCCAGCTGGCCCGGGACGAGGACGGCTTCGCGGCCGAGGGCGGCGTTGGCCTCGGCGGCGCCGGCGCGCAGCCGGTCCAGGCTGGGGCCTGCGCCGACGATCGCGAGGCGGACCCGGGGGTCGTCGAGGGCACGGACGGCGGCGACGGTGAGTTCGGCGCCGGCGTCCTTCTCCAGGTCGGGTACCAGGCGGGTGACGATGGCGAGCAGCAACTCCTCGTCGTCGATGCCGTGTTCGCGGCGCCAGGCGGCGCCGTCGGCCTGGCCGGGGGCGTCGGTGGCCGTGTTGACGGGCGGCTCGACGAGTCGGACGTCGCGGTGGCCGAAGGCCCGGCCGTCGCCCATGAGGGCGCCGAGGCCGAGGACGAGCGGCTGGTGCCGGGGCATGCCGCGCAGCATCCGGATGCCGTAGAAGGTGGTGACGACGGGGATCCGGCCGAGCCTGCCGGGCCCGAAGAAGCCGTTGCGGGCGGCGCGGACCTCCCAGGCGTGGATCAGTTCGCTGCCGTGCTCGTCCGCCAGCCTCCGCATCCTGCGGCGGACTTCGGCGTGCGGGGTGTCCGGGCCGCCGGCGACCACGACGTCGAGGCCGTGCCCGGCGGCGACGCCGAGGAGGGGGGCGTCGCCGGCCACGCCCTGGGCGAAGAGCACCGGGTCGTGGCCGCGGTCGCGCAGGGTGCGGGCGATGTCGACGGCGTTCAGCTGCGCCCCGCCGAGGGCCAGGTTGTTCAGGTGCACCAGCACTCTGACGGGTCTCACCGCGGTGACTCCTCCCAGTGGTGCGGGACGAAGACCGGCGCGGCCAGCACCACGGCCCGCGGCGGGGTGTCCAGCACGGGACCGAACACGTCGAACTGTCCGACGGAGTGCCAGCTCATCAGGGTGCCGCCGTCGGTCTTGCCGATGGAGTAGACGCCCGCCCAGAGGGTGTAGCGGCCGCGGGGCAGCGGGAGGCGGGGTATCACGCAGGCGACGTGGTGGTCCTCGCCGGTGAGCCGGATCTCGTGGCTGATCTGGAAGATCGGGCTGGAGGTGCCCTCGCTGACGCCGAGGTGCAGGGTGGCGTCGCCGCGGTAGTCGCCGCCGAGGGTGAGTTCGACGGTTATCGGCTCGTCGGTGGTGAGGTTCTCCCGGTCCTCGCCGGCGAGTTCGTACTTGAGCAGCTGGAGCGGCTCGCCGGAGCGGGCGGAGGCCTCGGACTGGGCCTCGATGGAGTCCCGGTAACCGGCCAGGGCGTCCTTGATCCCGGCGTCGACCCGGACGGTGCCCTGCTCCAGCCAGACGCCGCGGCGGCAGATCGACTGCACGGCCGGCAGGTCGTGGGAGACGAAGACGATGGTGGTGCCCTGTTCGGCGACCTCGCGCATCCGGTCGAGGCAGCGCTGCTGGAAGACGGCGTCGCCGACGGCGAGCACCTCGTCGACGAGCAGGACGTGCGGCTCCAGGTAGGCGGCGACGGCGAAGCCGAGGCGCATCTGCATGCCGGAGGAGTAGAACTTGACCTGCCTGTCGATGGCGCCGCCGAGCCGCGCGAACTCGACGATGTCGTCGAAGCGGGAGGCGACCTCGCGGCGCTTGAGGCCGAGCAGCGCGCCGAACAGGTAGACGTTCTCCCGGCCGGTGAGGTCGGGGTGGATGCCGGCCCGGATCTCGATCAGGGCGCCGATCCGTCCGCGGACGTCGATGACGCCGCCGTACGGGTACATCACCCGGGTCAGCATCTTGAGCAGGGTGGACTTGCCGGAGCCGTTGGAGCCGATCAGGCCGACGGACTCGCCGGGTTCGATGTGCAGGTTGATGTCGCGCAGGGCCCAGCGCCAGTCCTCGCCGCGGCCGCCGCGCAGCCGGCGGGCCGTCGACTCGACCTTGTCGCGCAGCAGCATCCGCTGCTGGTCGGCCCTGAACCGCTTCCAGACGTGCTCGGTGCGGATGGTGCCCGGCTCGTGCTCACGCGACATCGGCGATCCCCGTTTCCAGCTTCTTGAAGAACAGGTAGCCGCCAACCAGGAAGACCAGCGAGGAGACCGCGGCGACGACGGTGAGCCGGGCGTCGGGGGCCTGGCCGTACAGCAGGGCGCGGCGGTAGCCCTCGATGACGGCGCCGAGCGGGTTGACGCCGCAGTAGACTTCCTGCAGCCGGACGGGGATCCGGGCCAGCGGGTACGCGACCGGGGTCGCGAAGACGCCCATCTGCGTGATGATCGGCAGCAGGTGGCGGACGTCCCGCAGGTAGACGACGGCGACGGAGAGGATCAGGGCGACGCCGTAGGTGAAGGCGAACTGGATCGCGAGCAGCGGCAGCACCCACAGGGCGGTCGCGGCGGGGGCCGTCCAGGTGGCCAGGAAGAGCACGGCGAGCACGCCGACGCCGATGAGCATGTCGACGGAGGCGACCAGCATGGTGGCCAGCGGGAAGACCTCGCGCGGGCAGTACACCTTGTTGAGCAGGCTCAGGTTGTTTGCGAGGCTGAGCGCGCCCTGGTTCATGGTGTTGCTGAAGAACTGCCAGACGATCAGGCCGACGTAGGCGAACAGCGGGTAGGACACCCCACCGGTGTCGATCTTGACGGCGCGGTGGAAGACCAGGGTGAAGATGGCGCACAGCGCGAGCGGGGTGAGTACCGCCCAGGCGAAGCCGAGCACGGCCTGCTTGTAGCGGGCGCGCAGGTCGCGCTCGGCGAGGGCGCGGACGAGTTCGCGGGCGGCCCAGAGTTCGCGGGCGGTCTGCGCCGGGCGCAGCCGCCGCTTGAAGAGCAGCTCCGGCGGGGGCCCTTCGGACACGGCGGGCCGGGCCGCCGTCCCCGTGCCGCGCCCGTCGACGACCTGCGCGCTGTGTCCCCCCACGGGCCCCCGCCCTCTCGCATGTGGCTGCCGGTGGGCCGCAGCTCAGGCGGTGCGACCCGGGCGTCCCACTCTGGCACAAGGTGTGCGCGCCAGGGGCTGGTTCGGTGAAGGTGGATCGGGTAGGGGCGGGCCGGATCCCGGGCCGTCGGCGGGCGGCGGCGCGGCCCGTCCGGGTCAGCGGTGTTCGACGAGGGTGTCCATGGCGTCCGGCATCCGTTCGACGCCGCCGGCGCCGGTGGGAGAGGTGCGGCCGGAGCCGACCAGGACGGTGGGGATCTCGGTGATGCGGTTGCGGGCCATCCGCCCGGGGGCGTCGGCGACCAGCCGGTCGACCTCCGGGGAGCGCCAGGCGGCGCGGAAGGCCGCGGAGTCCAGGCCCTGGGCGAGCGCCCAGGCGGCGGCGCCGGACTCGGTGGTGAGGTCCTCGTGGCGCTCGCGGACGGCCCGGAAGACCTCGGCCTGCAGCCGGTCGACGGCGCCGAGCCGCTCCAGCGTGTAGTAGAGCCGGGCGTGGCCGAGTTGGCGCTGCTCGTCGGGGCCGCCCTGCCAGACGGCGGGCACCCGGCGCAGCACGACGTCGTCGCGGTGCCGGGCCGCCCAGCGCTCCAGCGGCTGCTCGAACTGGGCGCAGTGCTTGCAGCCGTACCAGAAGAACTCGACGGCCTCCTGCCGCTCGGCGGCGGCGCGCTGCGGGTGGCCGGGGTGCGGCGCGTGGGCGGGGAGCAGTGCGTGGGCGCCCTCGCGCGGGGTGTCGGGGGCGGCGGCCGCGGCGGTGGCGCCGGGGGCCATCGCGGCGGTCGCGGCGAGCAGGGCGGTAGCGGTGCACAGCAGCTTCACGGCACCAGCCTGGCAGTGACGGTGCGTCAGTCTCCAGTCGAGGCGGGGCCGGTGGGGACGGATTCGCCCGATCGGCCGAGCAGTCGGCCGATCGGGCGGGCCGGGCTCACCGGCGGGGTCAGGCCTCGGGGGTGTGCTCGGTCTTCGTCAGGGCGGCGTGGTCGGGCGCCTCGGCGGGCCGCGGCAGCACCGGCGTCCCGGCCTGCTCCACCGCGGGCACCTCGGCGGCGGGCGCCGGAGCGGTCGTCGGGGCGGCACCGGCGGCGGCCTTGGCGCCGGCGTCGAAGAAGCGCAGCAGCTCGACCGGGAACGGCAGCACCAGGGTGGAGTTCTTCTCGGCGGCGACCTCGACGACGGTCTGCAGCAGGCGCAGCTGCAGGGCGGCCGGGGTGGCGTCCATGACGGTGGCGGCCTCGGCGAGCTTGGCGGCGGCCTGGTACTCGCCGTCGGCGGTGATGATGCGGGCGCGCCGCTCACGGTCGGCCTCGGCCTGGCGGGCCATCGAGCGCTTCATCGAGTCGGGCAGGGCGACGTCCTTGATCTCGACCCGGTCGATGTGCACGCCCCAGCCCACGGCCGGGCTCTCCAGCATGAGTTCGAGGCCGCGGTGCAGGTTCTCCCGGCCGGAGAGCAGGTCGTCGAGGTCGCTCTTGCCGATGATCGAGCGCAGCGAGGTCTGCGCGACCTGGGACATCGCGAACATGTAGTTCTGCACGTCGACGGTGGCCCGGATCGGCTCCACGACGCGGAAGTAGACCACGGCGTCGACCCGGACGGAGACGTTGTCCCGGGTGATGCCCTCCTGGGCCGGCACCGGCATGGTGATCACCTGGACGTTGACCTTGCGCATCCGGTCGACCAGCGGGATCAGCAGCGTCGGGCCGGGGCCGCGGACCTGCCCGCGGACCTGGCCGAGCCGGAAGACCACCCCGCGCTCGTACTGCTGGACGACCCGGACACCGGTCAGCATCCAGAGCAGACCGGCTCCGACGATGATCGCGAGTACTGCCATCGCGCACCTTCCCCCGTCGCGGCGCAGCCGTGCCGGGTCCGGAGTGGCCCCTGTCGCGCGGTGCGAGCCGCGCAGGCCAGTATGCGCGCACCCTGCGGCGGCGCACAGGCGGGGGCGGATTCGGCGGCGCACCCGTTCCGGACGGCGCGCCGGAGGCTTCCGGACGGTGCGCGGGACGCCCTCAGACGGTGTGCGGGACGCCCTCAGACGGTGCGTCGGGAGCCGCGGCGGGCGGTCTCGGCGAGCAGGCCCTGCCAGGCGTCGGCGACCACGGCGAGGTCGAAGCGCTCTAGCGCGTGCCGGCGGGCGGCGGCGCCCAGCGCGCCGTGCGCATCCGCGAGCAGCTTCTCGACGGCGCCGGCCAGGGCGGCCGCGTCACCGGGCGGGACGAGCCTGCCGGTGACGCCGTCCCGGACGACGTCACGGACCCAGCCGACGTCGGTGGCGACGGCGGGCAGGCCCGCGAGCGCGGCCTCCACCAGCACCCCGGGCACGCCCTCGCTGTCGCTGGTGAGCACCAGGGCGTCGGCGGCCCGGTAGAGCGGGGCGGGATCGGTGAGCGCACCGAGGAAGTGCGCCCGGCCGGTGGTGTCGCGGGCGGCCGCCTCGGCGCGCAGCGGGCCGTCGCCCGCCACCGCGAGGTGGACGCCGGGCAGCAGGGCGAGGGCGTCCAGCGCGAGGTCGGGCCGCTTCTCGCGGGCGAGCGCGCCGACCCAGGCGAGCAGCGGGCCCTCGGCGGGCAGGCCGAGGGCGGCGCGGGCGGCCTGCCGGTCGGCCTCGTCCGCCGCGGGCGGGTAGCGGTCGGCGGCACGGCCGTTGGGAATGGTGCGGACGCTGCGGGCGGGCAGCCGGTAGTGGTCGAGCAGGACCTCGCGGGCCCCGTCGGAGATCGCGGCCACGGCGGCGGCACGGCGCAGCAGCAGGCCGGTGCGGAGCCGGCGGACCGGGGAGGCCGCCCAGTGCCGCGGGTCTCCGATGTTGACGTAGACGAACGGGGTGCGGCTGCCGAACAGGGCTGCGGCGCAGGCCGGCAGGGTGGAGGAGCCGTGGGCGACGACCACGTCGGCGCGGCGGGCGGCGGCGCGCAGCGCCCGCAGGGTGGCCGGGTGGTAGCGGCCCGGACCGAGCGGCTCGGCGTCCCCGACGGCGGTGGCATCGGGGGCACCGGGGGCGTCGGGGTGCGGTTGGAGGGAGCGCAGCTCGGAGCCGTGGCCGCGGCGGAGCAGTTCGGCGTGCAGGTCGCGGGCGAGGTTCTGGGCGCCGCGCCGCCGAGGGTCGGTGACCAGGTGCAGGACGGCGGGACGCGCGGACTCGGCGGCTGGCATCCCCCGACCCTGGCACAGCCCGCCCACCGCCCGCAGGCGTTCGGAGTAGCGAGCGCTGACCCAGGGGCGCGGGGAACTGCGCAGTTCGGATGTGGCTCGCCGTACGAATCTGGGCCGGCCCCGTCTGTTGTCGTAACCGTCCCCGGATTGCGCAGTTCTCCCCCGGCCTTCGGCCGGGAGGTGCCCCCACGCGCCCCTGAGGTGCTGCCCGCTCCCGCCCGGGGCGTGCGGTGCGGCGTCGTCGCGGTTTTCCTGGCGGAGGCGGGCCGGGGCTGGGATGCTGAGCGCCTGTCAGGGCGCGGGACGGACGGGAGACCTGCCGCGCCGGTGTTCCCGGGGGGGTCGCTGCTGTGCATGTGCTCTATGTGATCGACAGCCTGCACCGGATCGGCGGTGCCGAGCAGGGCCTGGCCGCGATGGCCCCGCACCTGGTGCGTTCGGGCGTGCGCCTGGACGTCGCGTACCTCAAGGAGTCGCCGGGGGGCTTCCAGCCGGAGCTGGTGGCGGCGGGTGCGCGGGTGTTCGGGGTGCACGGGTCGGGTCGGGCCGGGCGGGCGGCGGCGCTGCGTCGGCTGGTCCGCGAGCACCGGCCGGACCTGGTGCACACCACGCTGTACGAGGCGGACGTGCTGGGCCGGGCGGCGGCGCTGGCCGCGGGCACCCCGGTGGTGTCGAGCCTGGTGAACTCCTCGTACGGACCGGAGCACCTGCACGCGCGCGGGTTGTCGCCGTGGAAGGTGCGGGCGGCGCAGGCCGTGGACGCGGCGACGGCGCAGGGCACCCGGCGCTTCCACGCCCTGACCCGGCACGTCGCCTCGTCGATGGCGCGGCGGCTGCGGGTCCCGTCGGACCGGATCGACGTGGTGCCGCGCGGCCGCGATCCGGAGCTGCTGGGCTCGGTGACGCCGGAGCGGCGGGCGGCGGTGCGGGCCGCGCTGGGCCTGGCGCAGGACACCCCGGTGGTGCTGGCGGCCGCCCGGCAGCAGTACCAGAAGGGGTTGGACGTGCTGGTGGAGGCGTTCGCGGGGGTGCGCCGGCAGGTGCCGGAGGCGGTGCTGCTGCTGGCGGGCAGCCCGGGCGCGGAGACCGCCCGGTTGGAGGCGTTGGCGGGGCGGGCCGGGCAGGTGCGCTTCCTGGGCCCGCGCGGCGACGTGTACGACCTGATGGCGGCCTCGGACGCGTTCGCGGTGCCCTCCCGGTGGGAGGGGCTGGGCAGTGCGGCGATGGAGGCGATGGGGGTCGGGGTCCCGCTGGTGTGCGCGGACGTCCCGGCGCTGCGGGAGACCGTCGGCTCGGAGGACTACGCGCTGCTGGTGCCGCCGGAGCGGCCGGCCGAGCTGGCGGCGGCGCTGGTGTCGGCGCTGGACGACCGGGCGGCGGCGCGGGTGCGGGTGAAGGCGGCCCGGGCCCGGTTCCTCACCTCGTTCACGCTGGCGCAGGTCTGCGGGCAGATGGTCGGCTTCTACGAGCGGTCGCTGCGCCGGGTACCGGCCGGCCGCTGAGGCCGCGCCGGGCCACACCGGGCCACACCGGGCCTGTGCCGAAGTGCCGCCCCGCGCACCGGAGTTGACATGCCACGGAAAGCGGACAAAGCCGCCGCAACCATGGCAGGGCGCGCGGGAGGGCCGAAATGCGCCCCGCCGAGAATCGCCAAAGCGCTTGCGCCCCAGGTCCGGGACGGCAAGCATCGCAGGGGGAAGCGGGCTGCCGGGGGGGCACGGCGATCCGCGCGAGGCATCCGGGCCGGGGCGGCCGGGTGGGTGACGCCGTCAGGGGGCCCGATGTCACAACGACTGCCACGACGCGCCGTCCTGCCGGACGGTCCGCGCCGGTCCACCGCGTTACCGGCCGCCGCCACCTGATCGCGTCCTCCCCCGGCCCGGCGCCGGGGGGCCGCCGCACTCGACCCTGCCGCACCCGGCGGCACCGGGGTCCGCCGAGGCGGGCCGGACCGGTGTCCCGCGTGCCCGCACCACGATCGCGAGGGGAACCAACCGGTGGAACCGGCAAACCACTTCACCGTCCTGCGGCGTTACTGGCGGCTGCTCGTCGGCTGCACCCTCGCCGCGCTGATCATCGGCTTCCTGCTGACGCCGGCGGGCGACGCCGTGGACGACGGCAAGTGGCAGTGCAAGGTGGCGATCACCCCGGTGGCCGGTGCCGGCGAATCCGTCCGGGCCGATCAGGTGCTGAGCTACGCGCAGGGCTCGGACGTGACGACCACCGCAGCGAAGAAGCTCCACGTCACGGACGTGGCCGCGCTCGCCGCCCGGCGCACCGTCACCGCGGCCTCCACCCAGATGCTGGTCTTCACCACCACCGGCCCCACCCAGCAGTCCTGCACCGACCTGGCCGCGGCGCTGTCCGACGCCACCATCACGGGCTACGGCCAGGAGTCGAAGAAGAGCGCCGACGAGTCGATCAAGCGCCTCCAGGCGCAGGCCGACACCCAGCAGGAGCAGGTCAACAACCTGCAGCACGCCTTCACCAAGGCGGGCTCCGCCGACCAGCCGAAGCTCCAGCCGCAGCTGACGGCCGCGCTCAACGCGCTCACCAAGACGCTCACCGACATCAGCACCCTGCAGAACTACAGCCAGACCGACGCGATCCAGCAGTGGGGCAGCATCGACGCCAAGGAGGCCGGCGGCAGCCTGCTCAGCTCGCCCAGCCGCGGCGTGCGCCTCACCCTGGCGGTGGTGCTCGGCCTCGCGCTCGGCGTCGTCGCCGCGGTGATGCTCAGCCGGATGGACACCCGGCTGCGGACCCGCAACACCACCGAGGAGGCGTTCAACCTGCCGGTGATCGGCGAGATCCCGCAGCTCTCCCGGCGGCTGCGCCGGCTGCGGGGTCCGCTGGTGGTGGCCCGCCCGTCCGACCCGGCGGCCGAGGCCTACCGCTCGCTGCGCTCGACCCTGCTGCTCACCGGTCCGGAGTCGCTGTCGGGCCGGCCCGGCGCCGAGCCGGCCGCCCGGGGCCGTGGCGGTCCCGCGCCGGTGATCCTGGTGATGTCCGGGCGCAGCGGGGACGGCCGCACCACCACCGTCGCCAACCTGGCGGCCGCGCTGGCCGAGACCGGCCGCGGGGTGCTGGTGCTCGACTGCGACTTCCGGCACCCGCAGACCCATCTGCACTTCGGCGTCGGCGGCGGTCCGGGCATGGCCGAACTCCTCAGCGGCGAACGGCTGTCGGCGCTGGACGACCTGATCCGCGAGACCGGCACCGAGGGGGTGCGGCTGATCACCGGAGGCAACACCACCGCGTACCCGGCGGCGCTGGTGCTGCGGGCCGGCGAGGTGCTGCGGCGGGCCCGCGAGCACGCCGACGTGGTGCTGATCGACACCTCGCCGCTGCTGCACGCCAACGACGCCTACGACCTCGTGCAGCACGCCGACGCGGTGCTGGTGACGGCGATGGCCGGCAACGTGACGCCGGAGCAGGCCGACCGGGTCTCCGAGCTGCTGGCCCGTACCGGTGTGCCGGTCGCCGGGGTGGCGCTGCTCGGCACGATCGGCCCCTCCGGGCGCCGGTTGAAGCGGGACGGGCTGCGCACCGGTGCGCTGCTGGTGGGCCGCACGGCCACCGCCTCCGCGCGGTCCGAGGAGGGCCGCCGCTCCCCCGCCGCGGCGCGCGGGGCGGCTGCCGGCCGGCCGGAGCCCGCCGAGCGGCCGGCACCGCCCGCACCGCCCGCGCCGGTCGCGCCGGTCGCGCCGGTCGCGCCGGTCGCCGAGGAGCACCACCGGGCGGCGCCGAGCTGGGCGCGCCGGCCCGGCGGCGAGTCGGTGGTCGAGACGACGCTGCAGCTGCGCGAAATCGAGGAGCGGTGAGCGGCCGCCGGCGGGTGCTCTGGCTGGCCAAGGGCCTCGGCCGGGGCGGCGCCGAGCAGTTGCTGCTCAACTGCGCCCGGCACGCCGACACCGGGCGGTACGAGATCGAGGTGGCCTACGTGCTGCCGTACAAGGACGCCCTGGTGCCCGCGCTGGAGGCGGCCGGGGTGCGGGTGCACTGCCTGGGCGGCGCGCCGGGTGCGCTCTGGCCGGTGCGGCTGCGCCGGCTGCTCGCCGAGCGCCGCTACGACCTGGTGCACTCGCACATGCCGATCCCGGCGGTGGCGGCCCGGCTGCTGGCGGTCGGCCGGCGGGCGCCGCGGCTGGTGCACACCGAGCACAACGTCTGGGAGCGGTACCGGACGGCCACCCGCTGGGCCAACGCGCTGACGTACCGGCGCAACGACGCGGTGGTGGCGGTCTCGCACGCGGTGGCGGCGACGATCGCCCGGCGGCGTCCGGACGAGGGCTGGGTCACCGTGGTGCACCACGGCCCGGACCTGGCGGGCGCCCCCGAGGGGCCGGCCGCCCGGGCCGCCGCCCGCGCCGCGCTCGGCCTGCCGGCGGACGCACCGGTGGTCGGCACGGTCGGCAACCTGACCGCCAAGAAGGACCAGGCCACCCTGCTCGCCGCCTTCGAGCTGCTGCGCCGCGAGCACCCCTCGGCGGCGCTGGTGCTGATCGGCGCCGGGCCGCTGGAGGCCGAGCTGCGGGCCCGGGCCGGCGGGGGCGTGGTGTTCGCCGGTTCCCGGCCGGACGTGCCGGCGCTGCTGCCCGCGCTGGACGTGTTCACCCTGAGCTCCCGCCAGGAGGGCCTGCCGGTGGCCCTGATGGAGGCGATGGCCAGCGGCCTGCCGCCGGTGGTGACCCGGGTCGGCGGGATGCCGGAGGTGGTGGACGACGGCGTCGAGGGGCTGTTGGTGCCGCCGGGCGACCCGGCGGCACTGGCCGGCGCGCTCGGCCGGCTGGCCGCCGACGAGGGGCTGCGCGAGCGGTTCGGGAAGGCCGCCCGGGAGCGGTCCCGGACCTTCGACACGGCCGGGGCGCAGCGCGCGATCGAGCAGGTGTACGCCCGGGTGCTGGCCCGTTGACCGATGCGGTCACCGACCGGCAGCACCCGCCGAGCGAGACGACATGGAGCCGAAGACCCAGATGACCGAGTCAAGCGCCGGGCTGACGTACCGTCCGCTCGTGGACGCCGACACGCCCGCCGTGCTGGACCTGCTGACCGCCTCGCTGGCGGGCGGGCCGACCGGCACGCGCAGTGCCGAGTTCTTCGAGTGGAAGCACCGGCGGAACCCGTTCGGTGCGAGTCCGGGCCTGGTCGCCGAGGAGGCGGGCGGGCGGCTGGCCGGGGTGCGGCTGTTCCTGCGCTGGCAGTGGCAGGCGGGCGGGCGGACGGTGCCGGCCGTCCGGCCGGTGGACACCGCGACCCACCCGGAGTTCCAGGGCCGGGGGATCTTCCGCGATCTGACGCTGCGGCTGCTGGAGGAGGTCTCCGGCGACACCGAGCTGGTCTTCAACACGCCGAACGGCAACAGCCTGCCGGGTTACCTGAAGATGGGCTGGCTGGAGCTCGGCCGGGTGCCGATCGCCGTGCGGGTGGCCCGGCCGACGGCGTTCGCGCGCGGTGCGCGGGCGGCGCTGGCCCGCCGCGGGGCGGGTGCGGCGGGCCCGCCGGTGTGCTCGCTGCCCACCGCCGAGGACTGGTTCGCCGGCCCGCGGAAGGGGCTGGACGAGCTGCTGCGGGAGCGGGCGGCCGCGGACGTCACCGACACCCGGCTGGCCGTCCGGCGCACCGCGGACTTCCTGCGCTGGCGGTACGGCGACGCACCCGGCCTGGACTACCGGGTGCTGACCTGCCACCGCGGCGGCGAGCTGGCCGGGGTGGCGTTCGGCCGGCCGCGGCGGCGCGGGCCGCTGGCCGAGTTCACGCTCGCCGACGTGATCGTCCGGCCGGGCGACCGGGGCAGCGCGGCGCGGCTGCTGAAGCAGGCCGCGAAGGCGGGCTGCGACCACGTCGCGGGCCACCTCGCGGCGGGCACCGAGGCCGCCGCGGCCGCCCGGCGCAGCGGCTACCTGACGGCTCCGCGCACCGGGATGGTGCTGGCCGCCCGGTCCCCGTCCGGTCCGCTCACGGCGGGCCGGATCCCGGCCGACTGGCGGTTCAACCTGGGCGACCTGGAGGTCTTCTGATGGCCGCTCCGGCGGTCGCGGCGCGGCCGGCGGTGACGGCGGTGGCCGCACTGGCCCGGCGGGTGCCCTGGCCGTCGGCGGTGGCGGCCGCGCTGGTGGTCGGCTACGTGACGCTGTTCGTGCTGGCGATGGTGCACACCGGTTACGACACCTGGGGGGCGCTGCTGGTCCTGCCCGCGCTGATGGCGATCGGCACGCCGGTCCTGGCGCGGGTCGCCGCCGCCAACCCGGAGAAGGACGTCTTCCGGCTGCTGATGCTGGCGATGGCGCTCAAGCTGCTGTGCGCCTTCCCGCGGTACCTGATGGCCTTCGTGCTGTACGGCGGCGCGGCCGACGCCAAGATGTACCACCAGCGGGGCAGCGAGCTGGCGCTGTTCCTGGACACCCACAGCCCGCTCTCCGGGACGTTCCACTACGACCTGGGGATGAAGGTCGCCGGCACCGGCTTCATCATCATCGTGACCGGCGTGGTGTACGCGATCACCGGTCCGTCGCTGGTCGGCGGCTTCCTGGTGTTCTCCTGGCTGGGCTTCTGGGGTCTGCTGCTGTTCTGGCGGGCGCTGCAGATCGCCTTCCCCGAGGCGGACTCCCGGCGGTACGCGAAGCTGGTGTTCTTCCTGCCGTCGCTGCTGTTCTGGCCGTCCAGCATCGGCAAGGACGCCTGGATGATGTTCTGCCTGGGCCTGACCACCTACGGCGTGGCGCGGCTGCTGGACCGCCGGTTCGGCGCGTTCCTCTGCATCGCGCTGGGTTCGCTGGGCACCGGCATGGTCCGTCCGCACGTCACCGTGCTGGCCGGCGCGGGCCTGACGGTGGCGTACGTGCTGCGCCGGCGGCCGCAGCAGGTGAGCGCGCTGGGGCCGCTGCGCACGGTGCTCACCGTGGTGGTGCTGGGCGTGATGGTGATGCTGATGCTGCAGCAGGTGTCGACGTTCTTCGGGACGAGCGGCACCGGCGGCGACAGCGTGAACCAGGTGCTGTCGGAGACCTCGCGGCGCACCTCGCAGGGCGGGTCGGTGATCAACCAGGCGGCGGACGACGAGTCGCCGCAGTTCAGCCTGAATCCGGCGGGGCTGCCGGTGGCGGTGGTCAGCGTGCTGTTCCGGCCCTTCCCGTTCGAGGCGTCGAACGTGCAGAACCTGGTGCAGTCGGTGGAGTGCTTCGCGCTGCTGGTGATGTTCATCCGCAGCTGGCCGCGGCTGAGCCGGGTGCCGCGGTGGTTCCTGCGGCGCTCCTACGTCGCCTTCACGATCGTCTACACCCTGCTGTTCTGCTGGGCGTTCTCGACCATCAACAACATGGGCATCCTGTCCCGCGAACGCGTGCAGGTGCTGCCGTTGGTGCTGGTGCTGCTCGCCGTCCCGCGGCCGGACGGGGACCGCCCGCGGGTGCGGGCGCACTCCCGGCCGCCGCTGTGGCGGGTGCAGCCCGGCCAGTGGGGCGGCCGGCCCGCAGCACCTCCGGGCACAGCGGGGCCGCCCGGTGGTGCCGCGCCGTCCGGGCCGGCACCGCCCGACCCCGCCGCGGCGGCACCCGCCTCCGCGCGGACACCCGGCAACCGACCGACCCAGGGGGGATCGACCCGACCATGACGACCACCGACCTCGACACGCCCGCCGCCCTCGGCGGCACCCCGGCCTTCCCCGACGGCCTGCCGCTGACCCGGGTGAAGGTCCCGCACGCCGACGAGGCGCTGGCCCGGATCGCCGCGGTGCTGGAGAGCGGCCTGCTCACCAACGGGCGGACGGTCGCCGAACTGGAGGAGCGGGCCGCCGAGCTGCTGCGGGTGCCGCACGTGGTGGCGGTCTCCAACTGCACGGCCGGTCTGATGCTGGTGCTGCAGGCCGCGGGGGTGGGCGGCGGCCGGCCGGCGCTGATGCCCGGCTTCACCTTCTCGGCGACCGCGCACGCCGCGCACTGGGCGGGCGGCACCCCGCTGTTCGCGGAGGCCCGCGAACAGGACGTCACCCTCGACCCGGAGGACGCCGAGGCGCGGCTGAAGGCCGCCGACCGGCCGGCCGCGCTGATGGCCACCCACGTGTACGGCACCCCCTGCCAGGTGGAGCGGCTGCAGCAGGTCGCGGACGCGGCCGGGGTGCCGCTGGTCTACGACGCCGCGCACGGCTTCGGCAGCGCCCGCGGCGGGGTGCCGATCGGCGGCTTCGGGCTGGCGGAGGTGTTCTCGATGAGCCCGACGAAGGTGGCGGTGGCCGGTGAGGGCGGTCTGGTCGCCACCCGGGACGCCTCGCTCGCGGCGACCCTGCGCACCGCCCGCGACTACGGCAACCCGGGCGACTACGACACGCTCTTCCCCGGCCTGAACGCCCGGATGAGCGAGCTGCACGCGGCGGTCGGCCTGGCCTCGCTGACCGGCCTGCCCGAGCGGGTGGCGCACCGCGGGGCGCTGGTGGAGGTGTTCGCGGCCGCGGTGGCGGGGCTGCCGGGCCTGCGGCTCGCCCTGCCGGAGCCGGGCGACACCTCGACCTTCAAGGACCTGACGCTGATCGTGGACGCGGCCGCGTTCGGCCTCGGTGCCGCGGAGCTCGGCCGGGCGCTGAAGGCGGAGGGGGTGGACACCCGCCGCTACTTCTTCCCGCCGGTGCACCGCCAGCGCGCCTACGCGCACCTCGGGCAGGCCGGGACGCTGCCGCTGACGGACCGGCTGGCCGACTCGGTGCTGACGGTGCCGCTCTGGTCGCACATGGACGCCGCGACGGTGCGACGGGTGGCCGGGGCGGTGGTGAAGGTGCAGGCGCACGCCGATCGACTCCGGGCGGCCGGGATCTGACGGCCCGTGGGGTGTCGCGGGCGGGCCTGCGGGACCGTCCGCGGGCGCGGCCCGGCCCACCCGGAGCGCAACCCGGTACGACGACTGGGCGGAACGGGTGACGGCGGTTGGACCGAGCCGCCCCGGCCTCGGCAGGATGGCCGGCGGGGCCGAAGGGCCCGGCCGGCCGGGCCGGCGCGGCCCGACGCATTTCGAGGAGTCACCCGGTGTTCAAGGGATTCCGCAGCTTCCTGCTGCGCGGCAACGTCGTCGACCTGGCGGTCGGCATCGTCATCGGCGCGGCCTTCACGGCCGTGGTGACGGGCTTCGTGACGGCGTTCCTGACCCCGCTGATCGGCATCGCCAGCGGCGCGGTCGGCGACTACAGCAAGGAGTCCTTCAGCGTCGCGGGCACCGTGTTCCCGTACGGGGCGTTCCTGAACGCGCTGATCAGCTTCGTGCTGATCGCCGCGGTGATCTACTTCGCCGTGGTGGTGCCGGTCGGGCGGCTGCAGGCCCGCTTCGAGCCGCGCAAGGACGTGCCGGTGGCGAAGGCCGACTGCCCGGACTGCCTGAGCACGGTGCCGGTCGCGGCCGTCCGCTGCGCGCACTGCACGACGGAGCTGGCGGGCCGTCCCGGCTTCCCGACGCAGAGCGTACACGTCGGCTGACGTGCGGCTTCTCCGGCGGGTCCGGTCCCTCCGCGAGGCGGTCGGGCCCACCGGCGCGCGGTCCGCACCGCACGCCCTCCGGTTCGGACGGCCGAGGGTCCGGCGAACCGACGTCGGCGGTTCGCCGGGCGTTCGACCGGCGGTCAGGGGGGTCGGATGGCTTGAACCGGCCGACAATATGTCGGATTTGCACACTTTCGAGCGTTTCGATCGAGCGAAGACTGTGTGAACGGTCGAAATCCCACCTCTTCCACTCTCCTCAGCAGGCACGTTGTGGGCTTACGGTATGCCCCATGACCTCGCCCCGCTCCTACGACGGAGTCGGCTACCCCTCTCCGTCCTTCTCCTCCGGCACGCCCATCTACGACAGCCTCGTCGCAGAACGCGGTGTCCCGCAGATCGCGCCCATCAACGTGCCGGCGGCCCTGCCCCCGGCCACCTACGGCTCCGGCTACGGCAGCAACTACGGCAGTGGCTACGGCACCGGCTTCGACAGCCCGGTGAGCAGCCTGCCCGCGCTCCCGCCGGCCCGCCTCGCCCTGGGCCCCGGCCCCAGCAGCGGCCCCGCCACCTCGTACATCCCGGCGCAGACCGCGCCGTCGGTGTACGCGGCGGCCCCGCAGCCGGCCGTCCCCGGGTACGGCAGCCCGCAGCCCTACCTCCCCCCGCAGCGCCCGCAGGCGCCGGTCTCCCCCGCCCCCCAGGCCGGGTACCAGACCGGGCAGAGCTTCGGCGGCCAGAACGGCTTCGCGTCGGCGCCCTCGGGCATGTCCGGCCAGCAGTTCGGTGCGCAGGGCTTCGGCCAGGGCCCGCAGCAGGGTTTCGCCGACCAGAGCTTCGGCGGCAACCAGCTGCGCCCGGCCGCACCGGTCGCCCCGGTCCGTCCCGTCCAGCAGCAGTACCCCGGCCCCGCGTACTACCCGCAGGCCGGCTGACCGAAGCCGCACCACCCCCGGCGAACGAGGGCGCCGGGCGGAGCAAGGGCACGAGGTCTTCCTCTCCGGGGCCGTCCGGCCCGCCGTACCAGGCGGACCGGGCGGCCTCCGTCATTCCCGGCCGCGGCACCGGAGCACCGCCGCCGACTGGCAGGATGGGGGCATGCCGCAGCTGACCGCCCTCCACGTCTATCCCGTCAAGTCGACCTACCGGCTGAGCCCGGACAGCGCCGGGGTGGAGCCGTGGGGCCTCGCCGGCGACCGCCGCTGGATGCTCGCCGACCTTGCGGGCCGCGCCGTCACCCAGCGCGACGACCCCTCCCTGGGCCAGTACCGCACCCGGCCGCACGCCGACGGCTCACTGACCGTCACCGACCCCGACGGCGCGAGCATCCGCATCCCCGCACCGAGCGCCGCCGCCGGCGACCCGGCCGCGCAGGCCGACGTCTTCGGCACCTTCTTCCCCGCCGTGGAGGCCGCGAAGGAGGCACAGGTCTGGTTCGCCGACCGCCTCGGCGACGTCCGCCTGCTGCACCTCGACGACCCTGCCGGCAGCCGGCGGATCGACCCCGAGTACAGCCGGCCCGGCGAGACCACCAGCATGGCCGACGGCTTCCCGCTGCTGCTCGCCACCACCGCCTCGCTGGCCGCGCTCAACGAGCACCTCGCCGTCGACCACCCCGCCGGCGACCGGCGCGCCGAGCCGCTGCCGATGGAGCGCTTCCGCCCCAACCTGGTCGTCTCCGGCACCGAGCCGTGGGCCGAGGACGGCTGGCGGCGGATCCGGGTCGGTGAGGTGGTCTTCCGGGTCGCCAAGCCCTGCGGCCGCTGCGTGGTGACCACCACCGACCAGGAGACCGGCGAGCGCCGCGGCCCCGAGCCGCTGCTCGCGCTCGGCCGGCACCGCCGCTTCGGCAAGAAGCTCGTCTTCGGCCAGAACCTCGTCCCGGAGCGTCCCGAGGGCGTCACCGGCGACCTGCTCGGCACCCTGCGGGTCGGCGACGAGGTCACCGTGCTGGAGGAGGGCCCGCGGCCGCAGCCGGACGCCCGGCGCTGACCGGCACCGCGCCGTCGCCCACTCGTTGTAGTGCGCGGACGGCCCCCGCACCGCGGCCGGGGGCGCCCCCGCGGGCGGCCGACCATCGCAGGGCTCCGACGAAGGTGGGATGACAGACCGCATGGCAGAGCAGAGGGTCCGGGTCACGCAGGACAGCGGGTCCCGCTGGCGGCGCCGCGCCGGCGAGTACGACACGCTCGGTGAGGCCCTGGAGGCCGCCGAACCGGGCGACACCGTGACCGTGCGGCCGGGCGTCTTCCGGGAGGCGGTGGTGATCGACAAACCGGTCACCGTGCTGGCCGTCCAGGGCCCCGGCAGCGTCCGGATCAGTCCGCCCGGCGGGGTGCCGCTGACCGTCGCCGCCGTCGCGACCGTCCAGGACGTGGTCGTCGAGGGCTCCGACCGCTCGCTGCCCGCCGTCCTGGTCACCGCGGACGGCGCCCGGCTCACCGGCTGCCGGATCGACACCCAGGCCTCCGCCGGCGTCGAACTCGGCGACGGCGCCTCCGCCGTGCTCCGCTCCTGCACCGTCGCCAACCCGGCCGGCCTCGGGGTGCGGCTGCGCCCCGGCGCCCGGGCCGGCCTCCAGGAGTGCGAGGTCTCCGCCGCGGGCCAGGCCGGCATCGCGGTGCTCGGCGGCGCCGCCGCCGTCCTGGACCGCTGCAAGGTCCACCACACCGGCGGCGCCGGACTGCTGCTCACCGGCGCCGGCAGCGGCGCCGAACTGACCGGCTGCGAGATCTACGAGATCCGCGGCAGCGGCGTGCAGGCCGAGGACGGCGCGGTCGGCCGCCTCACCGACTGCACCGTGCACCGGGTCACCGGCAACGGCCTCACCCTGGACACCGATGCCGAGCTGCTGCTCGCCGGCTGCCGCATCCACGACCTGCCGGAGAACGCCGCCGACCTGCGCGGCCGGGCCCGGCTGCGGCTGGAGCGCTGCACCCTGCACACCTTCGGCCGGGGCGCGCTCTCCGTCTGGGACGCCGGCACCGAGGTCGAGGCCGAGGGCAGCGAGATCCACTCCGCCGACGGCGACTACCCGGCGCTGTGGGTCAGCGACGGCGCCCGCCTCGCCCTCGCCGACTGCACCCTGCACGACCTCCCCGACGCCCTGTTCGTGCTCGACCGCGACTCCCGGGCGAGCGCCGCCGACTGCTCGTTCAGCCGGATCCGCTCCTCCGCCGTCTCGGTCAGCGGCGGCGCCACCGCCGACCTGACGGACTGCCGGATCCAGGAGGCCGGCACCGGGCTCTGGTTCCGCGACCACGGCAGCGGCGGCCTGCTCACCGGCTGCGAGATCGCCGACGTCGCCACCGGCGTGATCGTCGCCAAGGGCGCCGACCCGGTGCTGCGCGAGTGCACGGTGCGCGGCGCGGGCGACGCCGGGGTGTACGTCTCGGCCCAGGGCCGCGGCACCTTCGAGGACTGCCGGATCTCGCACGGCCGCGGCTTCGGCTTCCACGTCATCGACGGCTGCCGCACGGTGCTCACCCGCTGCCGGGCCGAGCAGAACGGCCGGGCCGGCTTCGAGTTCTCCGAGGCGGGCCCGGTCACCGAGGGCTGCGTCTCGGACGACGTCCCCCCGCCGCCGCCCGCGCTGCCGGTGCCGCGCGCCGCGCTGCCCGCGGCCCCGCCGCTCGCCCCCGCCCCGCCGTACCCGCCGCTGCTCGCACCGGCGGCCGGGTCTGCTGCCGGTCCCGCGCTGCTGCCGGCGACGGCCCGGCTGACCAGCGCCGGGCCGGCCCCGGCCGGGACGGCCGCGATCGCGCCGATCCCCGACTGCCGCCCCGCCGACGAGGCGCTCGCCGAACTGGACGCCCTGGTCGGCCTGGCCACCGTCAAGCAGGAGGTGCGCACCCTCATCGACCTGATCACCGTCGGCCGGCGCCGGCGCAAGGCCGGACTGAAGGCCCCCTCGCTCCGCCGGCACCTGGTCTTCACGGGCGCCCCCGGCACCGGCAAGACCACGGTCGCCCGGCTGTACGGCGAGATCCTGGCCTCGCTCGGGGTGCTGCAGCGCGGCCACCTCGTCGAGGTGGCCCGGGTCGACCTGGTCGGCGAGCACATCGGCTCCACCGCGATCCGCACCGCCGCCGCCTTCGACCGGGCCCGCGGCGGGGTCCTGTTCATCGACGAGGCGTACGCGCTGGCGCCGGAGGACGGCGGGCGGGACTTCGGCCGGGAGGCGATCGACACCCTGGTGAAGCTGATGGAGGACCACCGGGACGAGGTGGTGGTGATCGTCGCCGGCTACACCGCCGAGATGGAACGCTTCCTCGTCGCCAACCCCGGCCTGTCCTCGCGGTTCTCCCGGACGGTCACCTTCCCCGACTACAGCGCCGACGAGCTGCTGGAGATCGCCCGCGCCCAGTGCGCCGAGCACGAGTACGCGCTGGCCGAGGCGACCGAGAAGGCCCTGCGCGAGCACTTCGCCGGCCTGGAGCGCGGACCGGCCTTCGGCAACGGCCGGACGGCCCGGCAGGTGTTCGAGACGATGGTGGAGCGGCACGCGATGCGGGTCGCCCAGCTCGCCGACCCGTCCACCGAGGAGCTGCAGCTGCTCGTCCCGGCGGACCTCCCGCTCTGACCGGGCCGGCCGGCCGCCGGCGTTCCCGTCGGCCGCCCGCGTTCTCGGAGTCCCGGGCTTCTCGGGGGCTTCGGCGGCCGGGCCGCGTGCGAGGATGGCCCGGAGCCGACCGCAGGAGGATCCGTGACCGACAACGCCCAGATGCTCGCCGAACAACGCCGGGCACTGATCCTGGACGAGGTGCGGCGGCGCGGCGGTGTCCGGGTCAACGAGCTCACCCGCCAGTTGAACGTCTCCGACATGACGATCCGTCGGGACCTGGACGCGCTGGCCCGCGTCGGCGCGGTGGAGAAGGTGCACGGCGGCGCGGTGCCGGCCGGTCCGGCCCGCACCCACGAGCCGGGCTTCGCGGCGAAGTCCGCGCTGGAGCTGTCCGCCAAGGAGCAGATCGCCCGGGCGGCCGCCCGGCTGGTCTCCCCCGGTGCGGCGATCGCCCTCTCCGGCGGTACCACCACCTACGCGCTGGCCCGTGAGCTGACCGGGATCGAGCGGCTGACCGTGGTCACCAACTCCGTCCCGGTGTCCGAGGTCTTCGAGCAGGCGCACCGCGCGGGCGGCCCGGCCGCCACCGTGGTGCTGACCGGCGGGGTGCGGACGCCCTCGGACGCCCTGGTCGGCCCGGTGGCGGACCGGGCGATCCGCTCGCTCCGCTTCGACCTGCTGTTCCTCGGCACCCACGGGGTCTCGCCGGAGGCCGGCCTCACCACGCCCAACCTGGCGGAGGCGGAGACCAACCGGACGCTGGTCGCCTCGGCCCGGCGGACGGTGCTGGTGGCCGACCACACCAAGTGGGGCACGGTCGGCCTGTCCACCTTCGCGGAGCTGTCCGAGGTCGACACCTGGGTGACGGACGCCGGGCTGCCCGCCGAAGCGGTGGAGACCGCCCGCGAGCTGATCGACGAGGTCGTCCTCGCCTGAGACCGTCCGCGGGGCGTCAGGCGGGGGCTCGTCCCGTCAGGCGAGGGCGGGGGTGGTGAGGGCGAGCGCGGCCGCGCCGAAGACGAAGGCGGCCCGGACGGAGGCGGTGGCCGTCGAACTCCCGTCCCGTGGTGGTGCCGTGGAGCGGTGGCCCGGGCCGTCACCAGCGCGGGATGCGCCGCCGGTAGGAGGGGTCGGTCCGGCGCAGGTAGCCGGTGTCGTCGCGGGTGCGCAGACCGCAGGCGAGGTACTGCTCGTGCAGCCGGGCCAGGGCGTCGCGGTCGAGCTCGACGCCGAGGCCCGGCCCGGTGGGCACCCGGACGGCGCCCTCGGTGAGGGTGAGCGCGCCGGGCTCGATCACGTCCTCGGTCCGCCAGGGCCAGTGGGTGTCGCAGGCGTGGGTGAGCTCGGGCGAGGCGGCGGCGAGGTGGGTCATCGCGGCGAGGCTGATGCCGAGGTGCGCGTTGGAGTGCATGGACAGCCCGAGCCCGAAGGTGTCGCAGATCCCGGCGAGCAGCCGGGAGCGGTGCAGGCCGCCCCAGTAGTGGTGGTCGGCGAGCACGATCCGCACCGACCTGCGGGCGACCGCCGGCGGCAGGTGCTCGAAGGCCGTGACGCACATGTTGGTGGCGAGCGGGATCGCCGTCCCCGCGGCCACCTCCGCCATGCCGTCCAGGCCCGGGGTCGGGTCCTCCAGGTACTCGAGGACGCCCTCCAGCCGGTGTGCGGTGTCGAGCGCGGTGTCCACCGTCCAGGCGGCGTTCGGGTCCAGGCGCAGCGGCAGTCCGGGGAAGGCCTCGTGCAGGGCGAGGACGGTCTCGACCTCCTCGCGCGGCGGACGGACCCCGCCCTTGAGCTTCAGCGCGGTGAAGCCGTACGTGTCGACCAGGCGCCGGGCCTGGGCGAGGATGCCGGCGGTGTCCACCGCCTCACCCCAGTGGTCCGGCGGCCCGCCGGGGTGGCCGGCCCACTTGTGGAAGAGGTAGGCGCTGTACGGGACGGCGTCGCGGACCCGGCCGCCGAGCAGGTCGCTGACGGGCCGCCCGGCGGCGCGGCCCTGGATGTCGAGGCAGGCCACTTCCAGCGGCGAGAAGACCCGGTCCACCGTGGAGGCCGCGGTGATCGGCCCGGTCAGGCCGTGCCGGTCGGAGCCCGTCCGGCCGCCGAGCGCGGCGGCGACCCGGGCGCGCAGCCGGCCGAGGGCGTGCACCGGCAGGCCGGTCACCGCCGCGGCGGCGGTGCGCAGCCGGTCGAGGTGGCCCTCGTCGGCGGTGGTCTCGCCGAGGCCGGACAGTCCCTGGTCGGTGGCGACCTCGACGACCGCCCGCAGGGCGTACGGCTCGTGCACGCCCACCGCGTTGAGCAGCGGCGGCTCGTGGAAGGCGACGGGGGTGACGGTGACCGCGGTGATCCGCAGCTCCGGCGGGCCGGGCGGGCTCGGCGGCTCGGACGGGTTCGACGACTCGGACGGGCTCGACGAGTCCGACGCATGCGCGGGGCCGGGCCGTGCGGCGGTCAACGGTCGGTGCTTTCCGGGAGGGCGGCGAGGGCGGCCAGTCCGGCGTCGGTGAGGGCGCGCAGCCGGTCGAGGTGCTCGGGTGCGGGGTCGGTCAGCGGGGGCCGGACGCCGCCCACGGCCAGGCCGCGCTGCCGCACCCCCGCCTTCACCAGGGAGACGGCGTAGCCGGGCACTTCGGCGCGCAGTTCCACCAGGGGCAGGTAGAAGGCGGCCAACAGGCGGCCGACGGAGGAGCCGTCCCCGGTGGCGAGGGCGCGGTGGAAGGCGAGGGCGATCTCCGGGACGAAGGCGAACGAGGCGGAGGAGTACCGCCGGACGCCGAGGCCGCGGTAGGCGGGCGCGGTCGCCTCGGCGGTGGGCAGGCCGTTGAAGAACCGGAACCGCTTCCCGGAGGGGCGCAGTGCCGTCTCGACGGCCGTGATCATCCGGGCGAGGAGTTCGAGGTCGCCGCAGCCGTCCTTGATGCCGACCACCTGTGGGAGCCGGGCGATCTCGACGGCCGTGCCGACGTCGAGCCGGGCGGTGTCGCGGTGGTACGCGATGAGCGGCAGCCCGCCGGCCTCGGCGACCTGGCGGGTGTAGGCCACCAGGCCGGACCGCGGGGGCCGGACGAGGTAGGGCGGCATGAGGAGCAGGCCGTCCGCGCCGGCCTCCGCGGCGGACCGGGCGAGGGCGCGGGCGGTGGGCAGCGGCCCGCCGGCACCGGCGTAGACCGGCAGCCGGCCGGCCGCGACCCGGACGGCCGTCCGGACCAGCCGGGCGTGCTCGGCGGGGTCCAGGGCGTGGAACTCGCCGGTGCCGCAGGCGGCGAAGACCGCGCCGGGACCGGCGGTGATCCCGGCCTCCAGGTGCTCGGCGTACACCGCGGGGTCGATCTCGCCGTCCGGGCCGAACGGGGTCACCGGGAAGAACAGCGGGCCGTCGTGCATCGTCGCCTCCTGCGGGGACGGGCGGCGGGCCGGCCCGTGCGGCCAGCCTGTCCCCGCGGGCGGTGCGGTGGTGGGCGGCGCGCCGACGCTCACCCGGCGGGCGCAGCCGGTCCGCCGGAGGCGTCGGTCAGTGCCGGCCTGCGAGGGTGAGGTCCTGGCGCAGCGCGGTGTACGCCGGCTTCGGGCGGTAGTCCTCGGTGAGCAGGTTGGCCGAGCCCTCGCCGGAGAAGGTGTTCGGGACCCAGGAGTACTTGTCGGTGAAGCCCCAGACCGTGAAGTCGGTGCAGTGCTCGGTGAGCAGGCAGCCCTGCAGCAGCACGCCGTACCCCTCGGCCTGCGCCTCGGTCTTGGTGGCGTCCGCGGGCATCACCATCCGGACGTCGGCCTCGGTGATCGCGGTGTCCAGTCCGAGGGCGTCGAAGCGCGCCAGGTTGTCGGCGATGTCGTGCGGGGCGGGGTACTGGACGGCGAGGTGGCCCTGGACACCGACGCCGTCGATCGGGACGTGCTGCGCCTTCAGCTCGGTGACCAGGGCGAGCAGTGCGGTGCTCTTGGGGTTGACGCCCTCGATGTTGTAGTCGTTGATGTACAGCTCGGCCTCGGGGTCGGCCTCGTGGGCCCAGTGGAAGGCGTCGGCGATGTAGCCCGGGCCGAGGTTGCGCAGCCAGATGGAGTCGCGCAGGGTGCCGTCGTCGTTGAAGGCCTCGTTGACGACGTCCCACTGCCAGATGCGACCCTTGAAGTGCTTGACCTCGTCGGTGATGTGACGGTGCAGGATGTCGCGGAGCTCGCCCGGGGTGAAGCTGCCGGAGGTGAGCCATCCGGGCAGCTGGCTGTGCCAGACGAGGGTGTGGCCGCGGACCAGCTGGTGGTTGTCCCGCGCGAAGTCGACGAGGTCGTCGGCGGGGCCCCAGGTGTGGGTGCCGCGGACGGCTTCGACGGCCTCCCACTTCATCACGTTCTCCGGGGTGACGGAGCTGAACTCGGTCGCGGCCTTCTCCCGGTACGGGGCGTCGGCGGCGAGGGCGGACATGTCCACGGCCGTGCCGATGCGCACGCCGGCGCGGCGGCCGAGCTCGCCGAGGGTGCGGGCGGCCGGGTCCTTCGCCGGGGTGGCGGCCGCCCGGGTGTCGCCGGACGCGCCGGTGCTGCCCGCGGTGGCGGTGCTGCCGGAGGCGGCGGAGGCGGCGGGGAGGACGAGCGCGGTGACGGCCAGGGCTGCGGTGGTGGCCGCCACGAGGGCGGTGCGGGTCGCTCGGAGCACGGAGGTCCCTTTCGCGAGATCACACGATGACGACTTTCGAAACTTTTCGTAATTAACTGCGCAAGTTTCAGTCACGCTAGTGGCTCGAATTTTGGACGGTCAATCCCCGTGCACCGAGGTATTTCGGCCGGGTTGACGTCCACTCATGGAGCGCCACCGGACCGGCTGACCCGCCGCCGGGTGGAAGCCCCGTCATCGCCCGCCAATCCATCCGCAGGGACTGGCCGAAACTCTCGCCCTGGTTTACGATTCTGCCGCCCGGCGGGCCCGTGACTGGCGTCCGGCCGGTGGGCGCTTCGGCCCGGTGTGGGAGTGGCCGCGGCGCGGCTGCGGTGCGAGGGTCACCGCACACGTCGGCCCGGGGAGTACGTGGCGCACTCCCCGGGCCGTCATGGTGGGTCGTCATGGTGGGTCGACCGGACGGGCCGACCGGACGGGCCGACCGGGCGGGGCGGCGGACGCCGCCCCGCGGCAGGGGCTCAGCCCAGGCCGATGGACGTCCCGGCGAGGAACTCCTCGAGCTCGGCGACGTACGGGTCGATGTCGATGCCCTGCTCGGCGAGCCAGGCGTCGGAGTAGTACTTGTCGAGGTAGCGGTCGCCCGGGTCGCAGATGAGGGTCACGACGCTGCCGGCCTGCCCGGCCGCACGCATCTCGGCGACGATCCGCAGGGCACCCCACAGTCCGGTGCCGGTGGAGGCGCCGGCCTTCTTGCCGAGCGCGCCCTCCAGGATGCGGACGGCCGCTATGGAGGCGGCGTCGGGCACCTTCATCATCCGGTCGAGGGCGCCCGGGACGAAGCTGGGCTCCATCCGGGGACGGCCGATGCCCTCGATCCGGGAGCCGCTGGGGCAGGTGGCGTCGGGGTCGCCGTTGACCCAGCCGTCGAAGAAGCAGGAGTTCTCCGGGTCGGCCACGCAGATCCGGGTGTCGAACTGCATGTAGTGCACGTAGCGGGCGATGGTCGCGGAGGTGCCGCCGGTGCCGGCGGTGGCGACGATCCAGGCCGGCTCGGGGTGCGGCTCCAGCTCCAGCTGGGCGAACACGGACTCGGCGATGTTGTTGTTGCCGCGCCAGTCGGTGGCGCGCTCCGCGTAGGTGAACTGGTCCATGTAGTGGCCGCCGGTCTCCTCGGCGAGCCGCGCGGACACGTCGTAGACCTCGCAGGGGTCGTCGACGAGGTGACATCGGCCGCCGTGGAACTCGATCAGCTCGATCTTGGCCCGGCTGGTCGTGCGGGACATCACGGCGATGAAGGGCACGCCGATCAGCTTGGCGAAGTACGCCTCCGAGACGGCGGTCGAACCGCTGGACGCCTCGATGACCGGCTTGCCGGGTCTGATCCAGCCGTTGCAGAGGCCGTAGAGGAAGAGCGAGCGGGCCAGCCGGTGCTTGAGGCTGCCGGTCGGGTGGGTGGACTCGTCCTTCAGGTAGAGGTCGATGCCCCACTCCTCCGGGAGCGGGAAGCGCAGCAGGTGCGTGTCGGCGGACCGGTTGGCGTCCGCCTGGACCTTCCGCACCGCCTCCTTCAGCCAGGCCCGGTACTCCGGGTCGGAGCGATCCACGTCCACGGTGTGCAGCGCCATCGCGAGCCTCCTTGTCCTGACGTTGTCCTGACGACGTCACCTCCACCAAGCGTAACAGGCGACTACAATAAGTGACTGTTACGGCATCTCCAGCGAACCCTTATCGGGCAGTAGAGCGGTGAGACCGGGCGCCGCGCCGCGCAGCCCCCGCGCAGCCCCGCAGCGGGCCGCCGAGCTGGGCGGACGGCCCGCCGAACACCCGCCGAACGTCGCCCGCCGGGTGCCCGGGCGGGCGGCCCGGACACCCGGCAGGGCAGCGCTCACTCCGCGGCGATCGCCCGCAGGACGTCCAGCCCGGCCGCGCGGCCGGCCGGGCGGAGGCCCGCTACCGCACCGGCGACCAGACCGGCCAGCAGCACCACCGCGAGCCGCGCGGTCGGCAGGGCGAAGGACCCGGTGCCGGCGCTGTCGGAGGCCCGGACCAGCGCCCACCCGAGGAAGGCGCCGAGCCCCAGGCCGCCGACCGTGCCGAAGGCCGCGACGAGCACCGACTCCCAGCGGACCATCGACCGCAGCTGCCCCCTGGTCTGTCCGACCGCCCGCAGCAGGCCGAGTTCGCGGGTGCGCTCGTGCACGGCCAGCGTCAGGGTGTTGGCGATGCCGAGAAGGGCGATCAGCACCGCCAGCGCGAGCAGGGCGTAGACCACGGAGAGCATGGTGTCCACACCGCCGGCAGCGCTCGCCGCGTACTCGTCGCGGTCCTGCACCTGCGGATTGCCGTAGCCGTCCGCGACGTGCTGAACGGCGGCCTTGCCCTCGGCGGGGGAGACGCCCGGCCGCAGCGCGACCGCCACCATGCTGTCGCTGTCCTGGACACGGTGCGGGGCCCAGGCCTCACGGGTCATCAGGTAGTCGCCCGCCACGCCGCCGCCTTCGTACAGCGCCCGGACGGTGAACGACTCCGCGCCGTCGGTGAAGGCGACGGAGACCGTGGAACCGATGTGCCAGCCGCGGGCGGCCGCCTCGCTGCGGGAGACGGCGAGGCCGTCGGTGCCGAGGGCGGTGAGACTGCCGTCGACCCGTCCGAGGTCGACCACGCCGGGCAGCCGGGCCGGGTCGGTGACGTCCAGTTCGCGGCCGTGCCCGTCGATCCGGGCGACCCCGCGGCCGAGACCCACGGCCTGCTCGACCTGCGGCAACTGCCGGACGGCCTCGGCGAGCTTCGGGCTGACCCCGCTGCCGCCCGCGCCGAACGCGGGTGCGGTGACGGCGAGGTCGCCGGCGAACGAGCGGTCGACGGTGTCGTCCAGGGTGGCCCTGATCGACGCGGCGAACACGGTGAACAGGGTCACCACGGCGACACCCACCATCAGCGCGGTGGCGGTGGCCGCCGTCCGGGACGGGTTGCGGGCGGCGTTGCGGCGGGCCAGTGCCCCGCTGACGCCGCGCAGCCGCGGCAGCGGGGCGCCGAGCACCCGGACGGCGAGCGCCGCGGCGACCGGGCCGAGCACCACGGTGCCGGCCAGCGCCGTGACCGCGCCCGCGGTGGTCAGCACCACCGAGGGCCCGTCGGTCGCACCGCGCACCGTGAGCACCGCCCCGCCGGCCAGCAGTGCCGCGCCGAGGGCGGCCCGGACCCGGCCGGTGCGCCCGGTCGCCGCGTCGTCCACCGCACTCTCGCGCAGTGCGGCGAGCGGGGCGGTGCGACCGGCCCGGACGGCGGGCAGAAGGGCCGAGCCCAGGGTGACCAGGACGCCGACGGCCAGCGGCAGCACCACGGAGGCGGTCGCGACGACCATGCCGCCGGTCGGCAGCGAGAAGCCGAGCGCGGAGAAGAGCGCGCTGAGCCCGGCCGCCACCCCGATGCCGCCGACCAGGCCGGCCGCGGAGGCGACCACGGCCACGACGGCCGCCTCGGCGAGGGTGGAGCCGAGGACCTGCCGCCGGTGCGCGCCGAGCGCGCGGAGCAGCGCGTTCTCCCGGGTGCGCTGGGCGACCACGATGGCGAAGGTGTTGTGGATGGTGAAGGTGGCGACGAGCAGCGCGATCCCGGCGAAGACCAGCAGCAGGGTGGTGAACATGGTCAGGAACCGGCCGGAGACGTCGGCGGTGGACTCGGCGGTCGCGGCGTGCCCGGTCAGCGCCTCCACGCCGGTGGGCAGCAACGGCTTGACCCGGTCCACGAGCTGCTGCTGCGTCAGGGTGTCGGAACGGAGCCGGATCGCGCTGGCCTGGCCCTCGCCCTTGGGGGTGAGGTGGCGCTCGGCGTCGGCGAGGCTCAGCCCGGTGAAGGTGGAGGGGCCCATGCCGTCCGCGTCGGCACCGAAGGTGGCGATGCCGACGATGGTGATCCGCACCGGGTCGGGGGTGCGCAGCACCGTGGTGTCGCCGATCCGGAGGTCGCCGGCCTCGGCCGCGCCGCGGTTGATGACGGCCTCGCCGGGCGCGGCGGGCGCCCGGCCCTCGGCGAGCCGGTAGGGGTTGAGCGTGCCGTCGGTGAGCCAGTTCCCGGCGAGGGTCGGCGGGCCCTTGCCGCCGATCGGCTCGCCGTTCCGACCGACCAGCTGGCCGGCGCCCTGGACGGACGGCTCGGCCGCGCTCACCCCGGGGACGGTGCGCAGCCGGTCGGCGAGTGCGGTGTCGACCGGTGCCCGGACACCGCCGGGGACGTTCTGCGCGGGCAGGACGTCGGCGCTGCGGACGACGGCGCCGGTGCCGGCGTTGGCGTCGGCGAACAGGGTGTCGAAGTTGGCCCGCAGGGTGTCGCCCAGCACCATCGTGCCGGTCAGGAACGCGACGCCGAGCAGGACGGCGAGGACGGTGCCGACCAGGCGGCGTTGGTGTGCGCGGGCCGAGCGGAGTCCGATCCGCAGGGCGGTGTTCATCGTCGGTCACTCCCCCGTGGGCCGGTGGCCGCGGTCGGGACGGTGGTCGGGGCGCTGGTGGTCGGGGTGGCAGCGGTCGGGGCCGCGGCGGTCGGCTCAGTGGTGGCCGGCTCAGTGGTGGTGTGGGCGGCGGTGAGGGCGGTGGCGCGGGTGGAGCCGGCCGGGGTGTCGAAGGCCTTCATCCGGTCGAGGACGAGGTCGGCGGTGGGCGCGTCCATGCTGTCGACCAGTCGGCCGTCCGCCAGGAACAGGGCCCGGTCGGCGTAGCCCGCGGCGGTCGGGTCGTGGGTGACCATCACCACCGCCTGGCCCATGGTGTCGACGGCCTGCCGGAGCAGGCCGAGCACCTCTGCGCCGGAGCGGGAGTCGAGGTTGCCCGTCGGCTCGTCCGCGAAGACGACCTGGGGGCGGCCCGCGAGGGCGCGGGCCACGGCGACCCGCTGCTGCTGGCCGCCGGAGAGCTCGGCGGGCCGGTGGTTCAGCCGGTCGCCGAGTCCGACCACGTCGACGAGGGCGTCCACCCAGGCCGCGTCGGGTTCCTTCCCGGCGAGGTCGAGCGGCAGGGTGATGTTCTCCCGGACGGTGAGCGTGGGCACCAGGTTGAAGGCCTGGAAGACGAAGCCGATGCGCTCGCGGCGGAGTTCGGTGAGCCGGCGGTCGTTCAGGGCGCCGAGCTCGGTGCCGCCGATGTGGGCGCTGCCCGCGGTGAGGGTGTCGAGGCCGGCGGCGCAGTGCATCAGCGTGGACTTGCCGGAGCCGGACGGGCCCATGATCGCGGTGAACCGCCCGGCCGGGAACTCGACCGTGACGTGGTCGAGTGCCCGGACCTGGGTGGCGCCGATTCCGTACACCTTGACCGCGTCGGCGACCGCGGCGGCGGGGTGCAGCTGGACGACGGTCATTTCGCACCGCCGGGACGGTCGGTCCGGTCGGTGCGCTCGGTGAGCACGGCGCGCTTGGCGCGGTACTCGTCCTCGTCGATCTCACCGCGGGCGTACCGGTCGCCGAGCGTGGCGAGCGGGCCGCCGCCGTGGTGCCAGCCGCCGGGGCCGTAGCCGCGGCGCCAGACGGTGCGCCGCAGGATCAGCACGACGAGGAGGATCACGGCTGCCCAGAAGAACGGGATCAGCAGGATCCACGGGCCGGGCCAGTGGCCGTCCGCGTGGGCGAGCAGGGTGTCCATGGTGTCCATCTCCTCGGTGCATGCCTGTTGTGGGGACTGCACCGAGCCTCTCGCCGCGGGCCCCTGCCGCGCGTCGTCCCACCAGCGGCACCTGCGGTACTCCCGGCGTAGTACCGGGGCCGGGCGGGGCGACGTCGCGGCCCGCGAGGAGGTGACGGACCCAGGGCGGGCCGGCGGTACGGGCGGTGGTCGCGGCGGCCGCCAGGAGGAGGAAGGGGACGAGGGTGTGCGCCGGGGTGCGCATCAGGGTTCGCATGCGGTGAAGTCTTCTCCGCCGCCGCAGCCGCCACCATCCCCCTGGCATCCCGATCCGACCTGCACCCCGGTGCAGCACCGATCCTGAACCCAGTACCACCCCCCGGCGCCGGTGCACCGGCCCGACGGTCCGGCGCTAGCCCAGCCAGCCGGGCCGGACGAGCCCCGACTCGTAGGCGAGGACGACCAGTTGGGCGCGGTCGCGGGCACCGAGCTTCACCATGGCCCGGCTGACGTGGGTCTTCGCGGTGAGCGGGCTGACCACCAGTCGGCGGGCGATGTCCTCGTTGGAGAGGCCGAGGCCGACCAGCGCCAGCACCTCCCGCTCGCGGTCGGTGAGTGCGGCGAGCGCGGTCGGCCCTCCCGTCGCCGGCGCCTTGGAGCGGGCGGCGAACTCGCCGATCAGCCGCCGGGTCACGCCGGGCGAGAGCAGGGCGTCGCCCGCGGCGGCCACCCGGACGGCGCGCAGCAGTTCGGCCGGTTCGGTGTCCTTGACGAGGAAGCCGGCCGCGCCGGCCCGCAGCGCCTCGAAGACGTACTCGTCGAGTTCGAAGGTGGTGAGGACGACCACCCGGACGCCGTCGAGCGCCGGGTCCTCGCCGATCCTGCGGGTCGCGGCGAGTCCGTCCAGCCGGGGCATCCGGATGTCCATCAGGACGACGTCGGGCCGTAGTTCGGCGGCGAGGGCGACGGCCTGCTCGCCGTCGTCGGCCTCGCCGACCACCTCGAGGTCGGGCTGCGCGTCCAGCAGTGCACGGAAGCCCGCCCGGACGAGCACCTGGTCGTCCGCGAGCAGCACCCTGATCACCGGGGTCCGCCTCCCGTCGAGTCCTGCGGGCCGCCGCCGCGGATCGGCAACCGGGCGAGGACCCGGAATCCGCCGTCGGGCCGCGGCTCCGCCTCCAGCGTGCCGCCGGCCGCCGCGACCCGCTCCCGCATGCCGATGAGACCGCTGCCGGAGCCGCCCGGCTCGCCGGCCCCGGCCGGGCCCGGGTCGTCGATCCGGACGGCCAGCCCCTCCCCCGACCAGTCGAGCAGGACGTCGGCACTGCGGGCCGCCGAGTGGCGGATGACGTTGGTCAGGGCCTCCTGGACGATCCGGAAGGCGGTCAGGTCGAGCCCTGCCGGCAGACTGCGGGCCCGACCGCGGCTGTGCACCGAGACCGCGAGCCCGGCCTGGCGGGCCTGCTCGGCGAGCTCGTCCAGCCGGTCGAGGCCGGGGGCGGGGCTGCGCGGGGCAGCGGCGTCCGGGCCGCGCAGCGTGCCCAGCACCTGCCGGACCTCGCCGAGCGCCTCCTTGCTGGCGGCCTTGATCGTGGTGAGGGCCGTCCTGGCCTGCTCGGGGCGGGTGTCGAGGAGTTCGAGGGCGACGCCGGCCTGGACGTGGATCAGCGAGATGCTGTGGGCGAGGATGTCGTGCAGTTCGCGGGCCATCCGCAGCCGTTCCTCGTCGGCCCTGCGCCGCCGGGCCTGCTCGGCGGCGGCCCGGACGGCCTCCATCCGTTCCGCGCGGAACCGCAGGATCTCGGCGACGGCCATCACCAGCAGCAGCCAGGCGGCGATGCCGAGCTCCTGCCAGCCGTTGGGCTGTGCGGCCGGACCGCGCAGCCAGTCCTGCGGCACCGCGAAGGAGATCAGCAGGTGGGCGGCGTAGAAGGCGCCCGCGCAGGCCCAGGCGGCGCGCCGGTGGCCGCGTTTCACGGCGGCGCAGAAGGCCACCACCAGGCTGAGGAACACCGGCCCGTACGGGTAGCCGGCCAGCAGGTAGGCCACGGTGACGACCGTGGTGCCGACCACCACGGCGACCGGGCGGCGCTGCCGGAACAGGAGCAGTACCGGGCCGAGCAGGAGCAGCAGGTAGCCGAGGGCGTCCAGCGGGAGGCGTCCGCCCTGGTGGCGGGCGGCCGCGCCCGTCCCGGCCAACTGCGCGACCGCGACCAGCACCGAGGAGGCGACCGGCCAGCCCGCCTTCGCGGCACGGACCCACGGCGGCTGCCAGGGCGGCGGTTCGTCGGTCATGCCGGGAAGGCTAGTCGCCGGCCGGCCACCGCGGCGTCAGCCTGCCGGGGTGGGCGCGCCTACTCCCCCGGGAGTACGCGCGCCCACCCGTCCCCGCCGCGTGGCGCCGGCCCGGCAGGGCACCCCCGGCACCCGGCCGACCCTGCCGATCGGGTATCCGGTCGGGGATCCGGTCAGCCCTGCGGGTCGGGGATGCGGACGGCGGCGCCGCTCACCCGCACCCGCCGCTCCCCCTCCCGCAGCTCCACGCGGAGGACGCCCGGCCGGCCCATGTCCTCCCCCTGGTGGAGGGTGAGGACGGCCTGCCCGAGGCCCTCCAACTCGCTCAGGTAGGCGCCGAAGGCGGCCGCGGCGGCGCCGGTGGCCGGGTCCTCGACGACGCCGCCGACCGGGAAGGGGTCGCGGACGTGGAAGACGGTGTCGGAGACCCGGTGGACCAGCTGCAGGGTGGTCAGGTCGAGCCGGGTCATCAGCCGGGCCAGCCGGTCGAAGTCGTAGGCGAGCTCGGAGAGCCGCTTGCGGGTGGCGGCGGCCAGCACCAGGTGGCGGGCACCGGCGTAGGCGATCCGCGGCGGCAGGGTCTCGTCGAGGTCGTCGGCGCTCCAGTCGAGGGCGGCCAGTGCCTCGGCGACGTCCGCGTCGGAGACGGGTTCGACGGCGGGCTCGACGCTGGTCAGGGTGGCGACCGGCCGACCCTCGGCGTCGGCTGCGACCTCGACCGGCACCGGGCCGGCCTTGGTCTCGAAGAGCAGCGGGCCGGGGCCGATCCGCTCGGCGAGGGCGACGGCGGAGGCGATGGTGGCGTGGCCGCAGAACGGCACCTCGGCGAGCGGGCTGAAGTACCGCACCGCGAAGGTCCGCGGGCCCCGGGCGGTGAGGAAGGCCGTCTCGGAGTAGCCGAGCCCGGCGGCGACGGCGAGCTGCGTGTCGTCGTCGAGCCCGGTGGCGTCGGGCACCACTCCGGCCGGGTTGCCGCCGGCCGGGTCGGCGGTGAAGGCGGCGTAGCGCAGGACCTCGGTACCGGGTGGAAGCGTCATGCCCGGCAGAACGTGCCGGGGTGTCCGGTGATTCCCGACGGACCGGGGCCGGTCACGACGGCCGACCATGGCCGACCACGGGCCGACCGGCCCCCGACCGGAGCCGGCCGGGGCCGAAGGCTGCCCGCACCACCCCTCCGGTGGCGGGTCACCGGGACGTAACCTCCGGCCCCCGATCCGCCATGAGAGCGAGACCAGCCTGCAAACCTGCTGTCATGACGGGCCGTCATCCTTGAGGTCAGAGGTAATCAGCCGAAAGGAACTCAGAATGAGCGACTACTCCGTACTCGTTGCCGCCCTCGTCGAGCTGTCCGGCGAGCGCGACCTCGGTGTCGGCGCGCCCGTCGCGGTGCGCGGTCACGAGGCCGACCGGCTCGCCAGCCTGGCCCGGGGCGGGGGTGAACCGCCCGCCCGCCGGCCGGCTCCCCTGCTGCGGCTGCTGCGCCGCCGCACCGTCGGCCGCCTCGGCTTCTCGGCGTGAGCCGCTGCGGTGGACGGCGGCCGCGGCGCTCCCGCGGTCCCGGCGGACTGCTCCCGGCAGGCTGCTCCCGACGGCCCGTCACCGGTCAGCCGGTGGCGGGCCGTCGTGCGTCCACCTCGATCTCGATCCTCATCCGCGGGTCGGCGAGGCCGCAGACCATCATGGTGGCGGCCGGGCGGACCTCGCCGAACGCGCGGCGCAGCACGGGCCAGCAGGGCTCGAAGTCCTCGCGGTCGGGCAGCAGGTAGCGCACCCGGACGACGTCGGCGAGGGTGCAGCCGGCCTCGGCGAGTGCGGCGGTGATGTTGCGCAGGCACTGTTCGGCCTGTGCCACCACGTCCTCGGCGATGGTCATGGCGGCGTAGTCGAAGCCGGTCGTGCCGGAGACGTGCACCCGGTCCCCGTCCACCACCGCCCGGGCGTACCCGATCCGTTCCTCGAAGAGCGATCCGCTGAGGATCGTCCGGCGTTCTCCCATGGCAGGGACGGTAGGCGCGACCACCGCGATACGTCCAATACCTGATGGGTCCGGCTGTGATATCCCGGGAGATATGGAGGACCGTCCCGAGCTCGCCCTGCACCAGCTGCACGCTTTCACCGTGCTGGCCGAGGAACTGCACTTCGGCCGTGCCGCCGAGCGGTTGGGTGTGGCGCAGCCGCCGTTGAGCCAGCAGATACGGCGGCTGGAGGAGCGGGTCGGCCATCCGCTGTTCGAGCGCCGGCCGGGGCGGGTGTCGCTGACCGCGGCGGGCGAGGAGCTGCTGCCGGCGGCGCGCCGGGCCCTCGACGAGGTCGCGTCCGGGCTGGCGGCGGCCCGGCGGGTCGCCACGGGCGGGGCGGGCCGGCTGCGGATCGGGTTCGCGGCCTCGCTGGCACCGACCGTGCTGCCGGACCTGCTGCGCGCCTTCCGCGAGCACCGGCCCGGTGTGGAGCTGGAGATCCGCGAGATGACGACGGCTCCGCAGGTCGCGGCGCTGCACGAGCACGCCCTCGACGTGGGGCTGATGCGCGAGCCCCCGCAGGACCCGGACCTGGTGGTGGAGCCGCTCTGGTCGGAGGGGTTCGTCGCCGTCCTCCCGGCCGGGCACCGGCTGGCGGGCCGGCGGGCCGTCCCGGTGGCCGGGCTGGCGGAGGAGCCGTTCGTCCTGCTGCCGCGCGAGTGCGGGCCGACGGTGCACGACCGGATCGTCGGGGTGTGCCGGGCGGCCGGGTTCGAGCCGCGGGTCGCCCAGCGGGCGGTGGAGTGGCAGACGGTCGCCGCGTTGGTGGGCGCGGGGCTGGGGGTGTCCCTCGCCCCGGCGGGCGTGCGCCGGGTTCGGATGCGGGGTGTGTCCTTCCGGCCGATCACCCCCGACGGCGCCCGGACCGTCGTCGGCCTCGTCCACCGGCGAGGCGACCGCAACCCGCTCGTCGCCCGCTTCGCCGCCGAGGCCCGGGCGCTCGCCGACACCGCGGGACCCCGGCCGGACGGTGGGCCCCGACCGGGCGGTGGGCCCCGACCGGGCGGCGCGGCTCAGCCGTAGTGGCGCGCCTCCAGGACGTTGCCGTCCGGGTCGGCGAAGTAGTAGGTGCGCGGCGCGGTGCCGCGGGCCCCGAACGAGTTCTCCGCGTACGGGGTCACCGGGTGCCCGCCGGCCTCCAGCCGGGTCCGCAGCGCCTCGAACTCCTGCTCCGAGGTGGCCAGGCAGACGTGGTTGAGCCGGTTGCCGGCGCTCCCTTCGGCACCCGGCGCGGCGTTCAGCTGCGGAGCGACCGTCAGCGGGACCAGGTCGATGAGCGTCCGCTCCGTCACCCGCATGCTGACGAACGGCGCGAGGCCCTTCTCGAACTCGGCCAGCCGGACCGGCTCCAGCCCCACCACGTCGCGGTAGAACGCGGCCGAGCGGACCGGATCGGCCACCCACAGCACCACGTGGTCCAGTTCGTACGGCATCGGCCCGCCACCCCTTCGTTCCACCCGTGCACGGCCCTCCCATCGTGCCATCGCCCGCCGCGGCACGACCGCCGTTCCGCACGGCGGGGTGCCGCACCGCATCGAGCGGCACGGCCGCCGCCCCCGGCCGGCGGGCCGTCAGCCGCGGGCGGCGTACACCGCCTGCGGGTCCTGGAGGTACGGCTGCCAGGCGAGTTCGGCGGCTCCGGCGAGGCCGGCGTGGTCGACCTCCGCCGGCACGATCGGGACGCGTCCGCTGCGGCCCCACAGGCAGCGGTCGGCGACGACCGCGGCGAGCCGTTCGGGGGCGGCGGCGAGCAGGTCGAGGTGGAGGCCGCTGAGCACGATCCGGTCCGGGTTGAGGATGTTGACCAGGCCGGCGAGGCCGAGGCCCAGGCGGTCGACGACGTGGGCGACGGCGTCGGCGGCGGCGGGGTCGTCGGCGGCCGAGCGGGCGAGCCGGCGGGCCTGGTCGAGGATCGGGCCGCCGGGGTCGGGGGTGCGGCCGGCGGCGACGAACAGCGCCTCCGGGTCGGTCTCGGCGTTCAGGCAGCCGCGGTTGCCGCAGACGCAGGGGCGGCCCTGCGGGTCGACCGTCAGGTGGCCGACCTCCAGGGCGAGTCCGGCGCTGCCGGTGTGCAGCCGGCCGTCGATCACCAGGGCGCCGCCGACGCCGCGGTGGCCGGAGGTGACGAGCAGCAGGTGGCGGGCGTCCCGGCCGGCGCCGTGGCGGTGCTCGGCGAGGGCGGCGAGGTTGGCGTCGTTGGCGACGGCGGAGGGCAGCGGGCTGCGGGCGCGCGGGCCGAAGTCGGCGTGCCGCACCTCCTGGGCGAACAGGTCGGCCACCGGAGTGCCGCTGGGCCAGGCGAAGTGCAGGGCGGCGAGGGCGGTGCCGTCCGGTTCGGTGACCGGGTTCGGCAGGGCCAGGCCGACGGCCAGGCAGCGGCGGGTGGTGGCGCGGGCGAGGTCGGCGCCGGCCTCGGCGACGGCCCGCAGCATCCGCACCGGGTCGGTCGCGGCCGGCAGCGGCAGGTAGCGGACGTCCTCCAGACGTCCGCCGAGGCCCGCGAGTGCGACGCTCAGGCTGTCCGCGTGGATCTGTGCGGCGACGACGACCGGTCCGGCCGGGTTGACGGCGAGGCGGTGCGAGGGGCGACCGCGGCCGCCGCCCGCGGGCCGGGAGTCGACGGTGATCAGCCCGAGCGCCTCGAGTTCGCCGGTGACGGCGCCCGCGGTGGCCCGGGTGACGTCGAGGGCACCGGTCAGCGCGGAGCGCGTCGGTGCCCGTCCGGTGTGGACGAGTTCGAGGGCGGGCCCCAGCAGGCTGCGGCCGCGGTCCGGTGCCGGCCTGCGGTGGTCGGTGGGCGTCGTCCGGCCGGCGGCGGCCGGGCGGCGGCCGGGGGGCGGGGCGGGCCCGGGGGGGGGGGGGGGGGCGGCAATTATAAAGCCCGGGGGGGGGGTGACCCCGAGGCCCGCCGGGGGGCGGGGGGGCCACCCCGCCCCCCCCGGCACCGCGGAGA